>JACJNV010000152.1 GCA_014695175.1 Microcoleus sp. FACHB-DQ6
GAATCTGCCGCCGCTTATTATCAAAAAGCTTTGCAAATTCAGCCACAGAATGCAGAGATTTACTGGCGGCTGGGAAATTCCTTAGCCCAGCAAAAGCGGTTCAGTGCAGCAATTGCAGTTTACCGCATGGCTTTGACGATTCAACCTGCTTTACCGCAGGTTTATTTTGAGTTGGCAAAACTGCTGGAAAAACAGGGGCGCTGGGAACGGGCGATTGATTATTATCAAAAGGTTTTATATCTGCAATTGCACGGGTATGGGGATCAGAAACAGTGGAAAAAAGAGAGTTTTATCTCGCCCGCTCACAATTCTCTAAAACCTCCTCAGGGTATTTATTTATCGAGTTGGGATTGGCTGGTTAATGCTAATTTGGATGCTGATAATTATGTGGAAATATTTTGGAAATCGGCACAAAAAGCAAGTGCAGAAAATATTCCGAATTCCCAATTTGCGAGATCCAATTCCAAATTGGCAAATTCCGAGTGTGCCGGGTTAACTTGCGGGCTGTGTTTGCAGCGACTTTCTAAGTGGTTCGATCCTGTGCATTTGGGTTGGGGAGTTTGCCGTTTGTCCAACTCGCAACCGATACCTGTGGCGCAGCCAAAGACTTTTGTGGCCGCAATTCCCAACGGGCGAGTTTGGAGTGTTCCGCAGGAAAATTATTGGCTGATTTGCAAGGCGATAGCTGTAATTACTCCTGACAATTATTTGTTGGCTGATGTGTCGAGAGATTATCCGGGGTTTTTACCTGGATGCGAAAAGCATGATGTTAGAAAACACAGCGTGTTTAAGTTAGAATCCTTCCCGTCTCTCAAGCAAATTGACGGCAGCGTGGCCGTGCTTTCTGGTTTGTCGGGAAATGTCTATTTTCACTGGATGGTTGATGTTTTGCCTAGGATAGAATTGCTGCGGCACAGCGGTAGGGATTTGGCGGAAATTGATTGGTTTTTGGTGAATAGTTGTCAGCACCAATTTCAGCGGGAAAGTCTGAGAATTTTGGGCATTCCCGAAGAAAAAGTCTTGGAGAGCGACCGCTGGCCTCACATACAAGCAACCGAGTTGATTGTACCTTCTTTTGCGGGATATTTGGGCTGGCCTTCTGGGTGGGCGATGGATTTTTTGAGGCGGGAGTTTCTCAAGGGAATTTTACCTAGTTCGAGCTATCCAAAACGGATTTATATCAGCCGCAGCAAAGCAAGATATCGACGAGTTTTGAACGAGGAAGATGTGGTTGAGGTTTTGGAGAACTTTGGCTTTGTTTCTATTTTACCTGAGTCCCTGTCTTTGGCAGAGCAAATTGCTCATTTTTACCACGCTGAGGTGATAGTGGCTGCCCACGGCAGCGGCTTGACAAATACAATTTTTTGTAGCCAGGGAACTAAAGTAATTGAGTTGGTGTCGCCTCACTATATCAGCCATTATTACTGGGGAATCAGTCAATATTTGCAGTTGGAACATTACTTTTTAACGGGCGAGGCTTTTGAATGCTATCCTATTAGACAGTTGATGTATCAGAATTCGCTGACTGAGGATATTTTAGTGAACGTGAGTTCGCTGAAAAGGATGGTTGAAGTGGTGGGTTTGGGTTAGTTGGTGTCTGGAGCAAGTTTAATTATGCCCTCGATTGAGAAGATGGAAAAGGCAGCGGTTGATTTGAGTCGGCAAGCAGAAGTTTATTTAGCCGAAGGAAAGTTGAATGAGGCAGTTGCTGCTTGCGAGTCAGCGTTGAAAATTGAACCGAATTTGGATGCAGCTTGCCAGACGCTGGGAAAGGTGATGCAGGTTCGAGGTGAAATCGAGCAAGCTAAGCAGTGGTATGAAGCGGCGATCGATCGCAATCCAAATTTGCCGGAAGTTTATGCTAATCTCGGCATTTTGTATTCTCAGGGTAAACAGTGGGAAAAGGCGATCGCCAATTGTGAAAAAGCAATTTCGCTAGCGCCGAATTTTGCTGCTGTTTATCGGCAGTTGGCGAGAGTTTGGACGCAGTTAGAGAAGCGAGAAGAGGCGGCCGACTGTTGGTATCAAGCTTTTAATATCGAGCCGAATTGGGCAACTGCTGACGAGCACGTCACTCTAGGAAATAGTTTGGTTGAATTGGGAAAGTTCGATCGCGCTATGGAGTGTTATTCGGGGGCAATTAAGTTAAACCCGACGCTGGCAATAGCTTATCACAATTTGGGGGAAATGCTGGTTGGTCAGAAGCGGTGGGATGAGGCGATCGCCAATTACCGACAAGCCATTGCCCTCAATCCAAATTCGTTTGAATCTTACCACAGTTTGGGTAAAAGTTGGGCAGAGCGAGGAGAATTCGATCGGGCGATCGCCTGTTACAACAAAAGCCTCGAACTCAATCCCAACTACGCTCGTGCTTACGTGGGTTTAGGTAATGTTTTCGCGCAAAAACAGGACTTTGATGCAGCCATTAAATGTTACCGTCAGACTCTGGAAATTAATGATAATTCCTACTGGGCATACAATTGCTTAGGGGACGCTTTGGCTCAAAAACAAATGTGGCCCGAAGCTATTAGTTGCTACCGCAAAGCTATTGAAATAAATCCAAATATTCCTTGGTTTTATGTCAATTTGGGAATTGCCTTCACCTGCGAAAAATCCTGGGATGAAGCTGTGGCTGCTTTCCTGCACGCGGTTCAGATTGAGCCGAATTTGACGGGAATCAATCAGAGGTTGGGATATGTTTTGCGGAAGCGGAGCGAATCGGGTTTAGACAGCACAATCGAAACTTATTGTCAAGGTATCGAGTTACTCGCAAGCGGGAAAATTTATCACAAATTGCTTGAAATTGAGTTAGATGGAGCAGAGTTTTATATAAATTTAGGCAATAGTTTAGCAAAACAGAAGCAGTTGGAAGGTGCGATCGTATTTTATAGCATGGCACTGCAAATTGAACCCAACGCTGCGGAAGTTGTCGCTCAACTGGATAATGTACGGGCGAAACAACAGGAGTTATACGCACAAATTGCCGCTTACCGCCACCAAATTGAGCTCGATCCGACCAATTCTAAGCCTTACAACGACTTAGGAAATATTTTACCCCAATTAGGCGAATTAGAAGAAGCAATTATTTGCCACCAAAAAGCGAGCGAATTGAGGGGTTGGCCTGAGTGTGCGGCGAAAGATTATCAATTTACCCAAGATTGGTTTACCCACAATATTCCTATTTGGCAACGGCATTTGCAGGAATTTACCGGAATTGCGGATTTTCAAGTAGTGGAAATCGGCAGTTTTCAGGGAATGTCGGCTTGCTGGCTGCTGGATAATATTTTAACTCACCCGACGGCAAAGATTACTTGTATTGATTTGTATTTTCAACAACATTTTAAGGGCAATATTGTTAAAACGGGAGCAGCAGATCGGGTAATTGAATTAGAAGGTTACTCTCAAGATTTGTTAATTAATTTGGCTTCGGAATATTACGATGTTGCTTACATTGACGGCTGTCACAAACCCACCAGTGCTCTGCAAGATGCGATTTTATCTTGGAGGTTGGTGAAAGTTGGGGGATTGATGATTTTTGACGATTACGAGTTTACGTTTCCCGACAGCCCGGAGCAAGATACTAAAATTGGGATAGATGTTTTTTTGGAGATGTTTGGAAGTCAGTTAGAAGTAGTACACAAAGGCTATCAACTGATTGTCAAAAAAATCGGCAATCAAAGTTTGGGCGAAGAGCAAAGTCTGTTGGCTCTGGGTTGGGAAAAGTTGGGTGATGCTGCAGCAAATGCGGGTTATTTGGATGAGGCGAGCGCTCGCTATCAAACAGCGATTAAAATTAAGTCGGGCAACTACTTAACTTACCACAAGTTGGGTAAAACTCTGCAAAAAAAAGAACTGTTTGACGAAGCTCGGGCCGCTTACCAACGGGCGATCGCACTCAACCCTAATTTTAGTTGGGCTTACCACTTTTTGGGGGAAACTTTACAGGCGATTGAGGAACACGGCGACGCCGCTGCTGCTTACCGCAAAGCTATTGAGTTAAATCCCGATTTTTGTTGGACTTACAACAATTTAGGCGATGTGCTGATGGAGCTTTCTGAGTGGGAGGAAGCTGCTGTTGCTTACCGCAAGTTAGTGGAACTGAATCCCGATTTTTGTTGGTCTTACGATAGATTAGGTAAGGCTTTGGTTGCACTGGAAAATTGGGAGGACGCGGGGGCGGCTTACCGCAAAGCTATTGAATTAAATCCCGAGGATTGTTGGTTGTACAATAGTTTGGGGGAAGTTCTGGAATTACAAGAAAATTGGGCCGAAGCAGCAGTGGCTTTTGGTCGTGCTATTGAGCTAGAATCTGAGCATAGTTGGCTGTACAAAAAGTTGGGTGATGCACTGCGGAGTCAAGGGGAATTGGAACGGGCGATCGCCATTTATGAAAAAGGCATCAATCTCGACCCAAAATCCTGTTGGTGTTACGAAGGATTGGGTTTGAGTTTAATTGCAAAACAGCAGTGGGAACCTGCAATCACTAACTTAGTTCAAGCCCTGCAAATTAAACCCGATTTGTTTGAAGCTTACGATAATATAGGTTATGCTCTGGAACAACAAGGAGAAGGCGATGAGAGCGATCGGGCAAAATGCAGTAATCAAAATTTACCCTTAAGTATCCTCGAAAAATACTGTGGGTTTACAGAAGATTTGACCGTTGCAGCAGAATCAAATCCTAACCTCACCTGCATTGACATCCATCCTGCGAGTCAAATCAATTTATCTGATTCCAAAACAATCGACAGCAGCCGCAGATTTTGGGAACATCAAAGTCATTCCAGAAAAGCTTTTGTTGCCGTATTGCCAAACGGACGAGCTTGGGCAGATGTTGTGACTACCGCCGTGATTACTTCAGACAATAAACTTGTTGCTGATATTTCAATGGGTTGTGCGGAATTGGTAATCACTTCCGACAAATTGCCTCCCGCTGAACACGTCGATGGAAATGTAGCTTTTTTATCTGCTCGCTGGGGTGGAGCCGCTTATTTTCATTGGATGTTTGATGTGATTACGCGATTTGACCTTTTGCAGCGGAGCGGATTGATAGAAACTATAGATAAGTTTGTTGTCAATGCCTCGGATTCTTCCTATCAAGCAGAAACTTTAGATACCTTAGGAATTTCTCAAGATAAACTTTTAGAAAGTCGCTGCAATTTACACATTACAGCCGATAAATTAATAGTGCCGTCAATATCTTATGACGGATCGGGAGCGGTTTCTAAATGGAAGTGTGAATATCTAAAAGAGACATTTTTAAATGAAAAGCAGCCACTAAATACAGACTATTCAGAGCGAATTTATATCAGCCGCCAACAAGCATCCTATCGGCGAATCGTCAACGATGAAGAGGTAATTAAATACTTAGAAAAATTAGGGTTCCGCAGTGTCAAGTTGGAAACGATGTCGGTAGCGGAACAAGCATCGTGTTTGGCTGCTGCTAAAGTAGTTGTCGCGCCTCACGGAGGGGGCTTGACTAATCTAGTTTTTTGCAGTCCGGGAACTAAGGTAATTGAGATTTTTTCTCCCCTTTACGTGCCGCATTGTTATTGGATGATTAGCAATTTGTGCGGTTTGGAACATTACTATTTAATTGGTGATTTGGTTGATGATGGAACTCAGACCAAACCTTTACATAAAGATATGCAGTTGGATTTGAACTCGCTGGAAAAATTACTAGCTATGACAGGAGTTTTGCATGGATAATGACTACCACAGTTTGGGGAATTCCCTGCAAGAAAGCGGTCGGTTTGATGAGGCTGTTGCTGCTTACAAAAAAGCTATTGAATTAAATCCCGATTTTTCTTGGTCTTATCACAGTTTGGGCGATGTTTTCCTGAAACTTGAAAAATGTGAGGAAGCTGTCGCTGCGTACAAAAAAGCTGTTGAGTTAAATCCAGAGTTTTCCTGGTCTTATCACAATTTGGGCGATGCTTTACTGAAACTTCAGCAATGGGAAGAGGCTGCTGTCGCTTACCGCTGCGAGATTGCACTCAATTCGGATTTTGCTTGGTCTTTTTGCAATTTAGGCGACGCTTTAACTAAAATCAAACAGTGGGATGAAGCTATCGCTAGCTATTTAAAAGCTGTTGAAATTGACAGAGATTTGCCGGGAATTTACGAGAAGTTGGGATATGCTCTCGGACAAACAGAGTCGGATTTAAATTTAGTGTTAGAACAATCTCAATTGCAAATTACACCGGAAAATTGGGAGTTTTATTGGCAGTTAGGAAAGAATTTAGCCAAGTACGATCGCCCAAAAAGCGCAATTATTTTTTACAGCTTGCTATTGACAAATATGCCGAAGTGTGCAGAAATGTCAGGAAAATTAGAGGAGTTGTTGCAGCAGCAAGAAAAGTGCGTAAGCGTTGCCCTCGAAGAGGATCGCGCATTAGCCTCATCTCGCGCAACTGTCGCCCAAAAACCAGATGATTGCTGGTCTTATTACAATTTAGGTGCTGTTCTGAGCCACCAAAAATATTGGGAGGAAGCGGCGGCGGCATTTTTCCAAGCAATAGAAATAAATCCCGATCTTCCTTGGTGGTTTTATTACAATTTGTGGGAAGTTTTGGTTAGGCAAAATAAGCTAGATCAAGTTGAGAACTTGTGCCGCCAAGTTGTTGCAGCTAAACCGGAGGCTTTTTGGCCTTATCTGAATTTGGGAGAAGCTTTGACGAGGCAAGGTAAAATTCCCGAGGCGATTGATTTTTATCGAACAGTCAGTTTTAAACAAAGTTTTGCATCTATTATAAGTAATAGAATAGGCAAGATGCCTGTTCTACAAGCAGATACAGGCAAGATGCCTGTTCTACAAAATTGGAACTTAAAACCAGTCCAATTTCCTAACTTTATAATTCTTGGTTCTCAGCGGTGCGGCACAACTTCTCTTTATACTTATTTAGCCCAACACCCGCAAATTTTGACTCCGATTAAAAAGGAGATGGATTTTTTCTCGTGGCACTTTGACAGAGGGATTGATTGGTATTTGGCTCATTTTCCGCCAATGCCTCCGGAAGAGCAATTTTTGACGGGTGAAGCAAGTCCGAGCTATTTTGACTCTCGGGAAGCACCGCAACGGCTCTACAGCCTGTTTCCAGAGGCTAAACTGATTGTACTTTTGCGAAATCCGGTCGATCGGGCGATTTCTCAATTTTACCGCTTGACTGGCTTAAATTGGGAAGCGCGATCGCTCGATCGAGTAATTAGCGATGAAATTGAACGGTTGAATCAAAATCCCCAATACATCATCGGCGAGGAACCGGGCAATTATTTAGCTCGCGGTAGGTACATAGAATTTATTAAAAACTGGCGTACTTTCTTTCCCCAAGAACAGTTGTTAATTTTGAAAAGCGAAGATTTTTATGCAGATGCGGCGGCTATAGTCCAGCAGGTTTTAGAATTTTTAGATTTGCCGGAATATCAATTGTCTGAGTACCAAAATGCTAATCCTGGTTCTTATCAGCGGGTAAATGAATCGGTTCGCGACAGGTTGAGCGATTATTTCCGACCTTACAATCAGGAATTAGAGGAATATTTGGGGAGGCAGTTTGATTGGGAATAAAGTTGAGCTAAGATTAGAACAACTTGTAAGGAGGTAATACCGATGCTGACGAGCGAGCTAGATACGCTACTTAAGCAACAAGCACTCCAACGCCAAGATCCTGAAGATCGCTACATTACCGATAGCGCCAACTGGGAACAATACGAGACACTGCTGAATCGGATTGGAGATGCGGCAGGATATCGAGTTACTTATTTAGATGGAGTTTTGGAAATTATGTCGCCTTCTCGCCGCCATGAAAGTAGAAAAACTCGCATTGGAGATCTGCTGCTTATTTATTTTGTAGAAGCTGACATCGAATATTTCCCTTTTGGGTCTACAACTCTGCGACAAGAGGAAAAACGTGGCGGTACGGAACCGGATGAAGCTTACTGTATTGGCACAGATAAAGAATTTCCCGATTTGGTAATTGAAGTGATTGTTACCAGTGGCAGCATCAATAAACTAGAACTGTATAGAAGGTTGAATGTGCGAGAGGTTTGGTTCTGGCGAAATGACCGATTTTCTATCTACCATTTGCGAGAAGAAATTCCGGTTGAATTCGTGTCCAACTGCGGTTATGAATTAATCACACAAAGCGAATTGCTACCGGGAATTGATATCGATATGTTGACAGAATGTGTAAAAAATCCTCACCCGTTAGCAGCAGCAAAGGATTGGAGACAGAATTGCCGACCTACTTAAACAGCAAGTTTTAAATCTGCTAGCTGTCCCAAAGACAATGAACTGAGTTCGCGCGCGCCGCGAGATTGATTCGGACTATGATTCAAACTATCGTCGCAAAGACCATTAACTGAGCTCACGCGCGCCCAAGTCCGAGAAAAAACTCGCCTCCCTTGACAAGTCATACTCGTTATGAGTACGCTATAATAAGCAAAGGAATTGAACCCAAGTACCTAAGAATTTAAAATCATGCTGACGAACAAAGAAGGTCAAAGAGTACCCAAAGTCACCTTTCGCACTCGCAAAGACAACGAGTGGGTGGATGTCACCACCGATGATATATTTGCAGGTAAAACGGTAGTAGTCTTCTCGCTGCCGGGAGCTTTTACTCCCACTTGTTCGTCAACCCACCTCCCCGGTTACAACGAATTGGCGAAAGTTTTCAAAGAAAACGGCGTAGATGAGATCGTTTGTATTTCCGTCAACGACACCTTTGTGATGAACGAATGGGCCAAAAACCAAGAATCAGACAATCTGACGTTAATTCCCGACGGTAACGGCGAATTTACTGAAGGCATGGGAATGCTGGTAGACAAAACAGATTTAGGCTTTGGCAAGCGGTCTTGGCGTTATTCGATGCTGGTAAAAGATAGCGTGGTTGAAAAAATGTTTATTGAGCCTGATGAACCGGGCGATCCTTTCAAAGTGTCCGATGCCGAGACGATGCTCAACTACATCAACTCCGCAGCACCCAAGCCGAAGCTAGTGTCGCTGTTTACAAAAATGGGCTGTCCCTTCTGCGCTAAGGCTAAGGCAATGCTGAGTCAAAAGGGCTTGGATTATGAAGAAATTGTCTTGGGCCGGGAGATCACAACCCGATCGCTCCGGGCTATGACTGGGGCTACAACTGTGCCGCAAGTATTTATCGACGGCAAGTTGATCGGTGGTTCCGAAGCCCTAGAGTCTTATTTGGCAGTTGCTTAGTTAAACAACAATAACTTAGCCTGCGGGTGCACAGTGCACACCTTACTCGTTGTACGGTGCGTACTGTGCGCCTTTGCCGTATTTGGGGGTATTTAGCCCTTCGCTAGCTTTCGCGTCCAAAGTTCGATCGGTCTATTGATCCATTCTCGTGCCACAATTACTGGGGAAGTAATATCAAAAACGCAAGAAATGGGAGTTACCTATCGTGGATTTGAGTTTAGTAGCGTCAAATATCTTAAATCCCCCAATATTAGCTTTTTTCATGGGAATGCTGGCAATTTTTCTCAAATCTGATTTAGAAATTCCAGCGCCCATCCCCAAACTGTTTTCGCTGTACCTGCTGTTTGCGATCGGATTTAAAGGCGGCGTCGAACTCTCCAAAAGCGGAATTGACCAGCAAGTCGCCCTGACAATTCTGGCAGCGATGCTGATGTCAATGCTAGTACCCGTTTATACTTTTTTCATACTGAGAATCAAACTCGACTCTTACAATGCCGCAGCGATCGCAGCCACCTACGGTTCCATCAGCGCCGTCACATTTATCACGGCAACCTCCTTCCTCACAGCACAGGGGATCGACTTTGACGGTTACATGGTAGCCGCGCTAGCATTAATGGAATCCCCAGCAATTATAGTCGGGCTAATCCTCGTGAGTGTATTCGGGGGGGAAGAAGGAAAACGCGAAATAGTTTGGCCAGAAGTGTTGCAAGAAGCATTCCTAAACAGTTCAGTTTTTCTACTGATTGGCAGCCTAATTATGGGCATAATTACAGGAGAACACGGTTGGCAAGTTATGAGTCCGTTTACTCAAGACTTGTTTTACGGAGTTTTGACTTTTTTCTTGCTAGACATGGGGCTGGTTGCTGCTAGCAGAATTAAAGATTTGCAAGAAGCAGGAATTTTTCTGATCGGCTTTGCAATCCTAATTCCCCTACTCAACGCAGTAATTGCTTTGCTAATAGCGAAATTAATCGGAATGCCGCCGGGAGACACTTTGCTGTTTGCCGTATTGTGCGCGAGTGCTTCTTATATAGCAGTACCAGCAGCCATGCGCCTAACTGTTCCCGAAGCGAATCCCAGCCTTTACATTTCAACTGCCTTAGCAGTGACATTTCCCTTTAATATCATTGTAGGCATTCCCATGTATCTATACGGAATCAATATGTTTTGGAGGTGAGATGATGGAGTCAGTCAAAAGAGTAGAAATCATAGCTCACTCAGTGGAGCTCGGCAAGATTTTAGACGGTTTAGACAAAGCTGGCGTACCCGGTTATTCGGTGATTCGTGATGTCGCTGGAAAAAGCATCCGGGATCACGTTTCTCGTGGTTCATCAATGACGGCACTGGATAACATTTATGTGCTTGCTTTTTGTTCACCAGCTCAAGTATCAGCAGTTGCAGAAAACATTAGACCAGTGCTAAATAAATTTGGTGGGTCGTGTTTTATTTCCGATGCCGTGGAATTGCTAATTACTAGGTGCGTCGGGTAGTCATTAGTCCTTAGTGATTGGTGATTGTACCAATTCCCAAAAGTAGAGCTGCATAGAGATTGTACGCCATATGTGTAAGGACACGGCAATGCCGTGTCTTTGCGCGTATCTGCGACTTGAATCCTAGGCTTGGCACCCCGACAGCCGCTGGTGAGAATGCCAATCCGTTTTTGCTTTTGCCTAAGTTTTTTTTAATTACTTTAGCGTCATTAAAAAAAGGCGATTGTGAAAATAATTTCTGTCTATTATAGCACTTTTACCACTTTATAATGATCTGGTATCAGCCATTAGCCAGCGGTCATTTCAAGATTAATTGCGCTTCCCCGGGGCAGAATTCAGAATTATTAAGAGATAGAAAAGAATCACTTGCAAAAATCCGTTAGCGTGGTAAATTCTAAGCCACCACAGGCGATCCTCTTCGAGGGCTTCGCTAACGCCCGATCGACTAACGATATTTTCAAGAGGAGTTTAAACATGGCTGCATTAAAAGTTGGCATCAACGGATTTGGTCGCATCGGACGGCTAGTCATGCGTGCCGGCATCAAAAACCCCAACATCGAATTTGTCGGCATTAACGACTTAGTTTCGCCAGACAACCTGGCTTATCTTTTCAAATACGACTCTACCCACGGCATTTACGACGGCGAAGTTGAAAGCAAACCAGACGGGATTGTCGTTGACGGAAATTTTATCCCCTGTACAGCGATTAGAAATCCTGCCGAATTGCCTTGGGGTAAATCCGGCGCAGATTATGTTGTAGAATCTACCGGATTGTTTACAGATTTTGAAGGCGCATCAAAACACTTGACGGCGGGAGCAAAACGAGTAATACTTTCAGCACCGACAAAAGATCCTGAAAAAGTACCAACATATCTAGTAGGCGTCAACCACCACAAATTTGACCAGGCAAAAGATACTGTTGTTTCCAATGCTAGCTGTACAACGAATTGTTTAGCACCAATTGCCAAAGTAATTAACGATCACTTCGGATTGGAAGAAGGTTTAATGACAACAGTTCACGCAATGACAGCTACTCAACCAACTGTAGACGGCCCAAGCCAAAAAGATTGGCGGGGAGGACGCGGGGCGGCTCAAAATATTATTCCATCTTCGACCGGTGCAGCAAAAGCTGTTACTTTGGTGTTGCCAGAATTGAAAGGAAAATTGACTGGAATGGCTTTGCGCGTGCCAACTCCCGACGTGTCTGTAGTTGACCTTACTTTCAAAACGGCGAAGGAAACTAGCTATAAAGAAATTTGCGAGGCCATGAAAAAAGCTTCGGAGGGCGAACTCAAAGGCATTCTCGGATATACTGAGGATGCGGTGGTTTCGACAGATTTTCAGGGCGACGCGCGATCGAGCATTTTCGATGCAGGTGCGGGAATTGAACTGAATTCTAAGTTTTTCAAAGTCGTTTCTTGGTACGACAACGAGTGGGGTTATTCTAGCCGCGTGATTGACTTAATGCTGTCGATGGCCGAGAAAGACGGAATTTTGAATAATTGATTTTTTGTGAGGTGGCATTTTGGACGGGTTCGGGTGTCCACCCCACAAACAAATTCCTATGATTTTTTGTGGAACGGGTTCGCGTACCCGTTCCTGAGAATAGTACCTAATGTGAGTTAAACTTTTTTTGTTTCCGATTCGATCGCGCTCATGTCTGAATTACCACCGCTGAATAACGAAACTATTTGGGCTATTCTCAACGAAGAAATCGACGATGCTGCCGTCAACCGATTAGTTTGGCAGTATCTGGGCTACCGCTGCGATGCCGAGACTGGCAAGTGGAACAGTGCAGGTGTTGCACCCGAGTGGCGTCAAGAGTACCCGGAACCGCCCGATTTTATCGATTCTAGGCCGGCGACGGTGAAATTGACTCGATCGACTCCTCCAGAAAACAAGCAGTTGCTGAAGGAAAAATTGGGGTTTAAAGGCTATAAAATTGGAGAATTTGGGCCCCGACAGACTCGCAGGGCGACGATGGCTAATTGGTTGATGGGTTTTATGGAAGCTGGGGCGTAAAAGCAATTTTGGATGGCTGTGCGGTTGTTGCCCACCTTAGAGTACAGAGATATTAGATTTTTTGGCAGGAAAACCAGCATTTCCCTCGCTACCCTAATGCTAGCAGGCGTTTCATTAAGTGCGACCGCCACACCAGCCACCACCCAACCCCCAACCCGACTCGCCCAAGCAACTGCCAAAAAACGCCTCGTCGTCATGGACTTCGACTACGGCACCACCAACAGCTATTACACTTCCTACAGGGGAGTCGGCGCCGCCAAAGGCATCAGCGAACTGCTAATCAAAGAACTCGTCAACAACGGCACTTATACAGTAGTCGATCGTAGCAAACTCGAACAAGTGCTCAAACAGCAAAATCCCAGCGGTGCGATGGATGCCGGCACAGCAGCCGAAATTGGCAAACAATTAGGAGTTGACGCCGTACTCATCGGCACCATTACCAAGTTTAATATCGACAAACAATCCGGCGGCGGCAGTTTCATGGGAATCGGCGCTGGTTCACAAAAAACCAAAGCTACCGTTCAAATAGATGTGCGGTTAATCGGTACAGCTTCGGGAGATATTCTTGCCACTGCCAAAGCAGTAGGAGAAGCGGATCAAAGCGATTCTAATATTTCTGTCAGAGGTGTCAGCGGCAATTCTGGCAGCAGCAATGAAGACTCACTTTTGAGCGCGGCAGTTGACAAAGCCGTATCCCAAATGGTGACTAAACTGGCAGAAGTATCTAACAAATTAGGTTAGAAATTTTGAAAAAATTTTAGATTTTAGATTGGTAATTGTTAACTCCCCAATCTAAAACATAAAATTTTTTCAGCTCCTTGACCTGCAATTGTACTCGTTAATATTAGTTTTGTTTAGGAATCTGCATTTTCCTTTAGACCAAACTTTATCAATTTTGCTCAACCTACTCAAGCATTAACAGTTTAATTAGCATTGGAATTTGAGTCAGCATCAACGCATTTTCCCTTTTGAGTTGGGTTTAAGGCTAGGTTAGAGACTACTTTAGAAACGCCAGCTTGTTCTTGAATCCATCCGATTTCCCCCGGTTGCAGCTTGGCGCTTTCTACTTCAACTGTTGGCTTAACTGCCGGGGAAGGCGACGGACTTGCCACAGCGGCAGATGGAGTCAGTGCGGGTTTTGAAACTGTAGAAAAATCTTTATTTGGCTCGGGTTTGGGAGAGTTCGATCGCACTATTTCAGGAATCGAACAAACTTTCAATTCCAGCCAATTGCCTTGAGGCGTAAGCTGTTTGTTTGTCACCTGTAAAACGCTACCGGCTGGGACTGTTCCTTTGACAGTCAACTCACCGATTGCGGCTCGCAAATCCAAGCGATCGCCCTCTTTTTCCACTTCCCCAGCCCCAGAACTTTTAATCTCTATAAACGAGCCGATTTCTAAAGATTTGACCGGAGAAGGTACAGATTCAACAGTTTTTTCTGGCGTGCTTCCAGCTTTAATAAAACCGCGTTTCCCAAAAATTGACTCCCCGGCAGTATCGATCGCCCGACCCACCGGAGGGATGAAAAAATAAGCAAATACACCTCCCAAGCCTAATAAAAATAAAATTTTCAGCAGCAGCGAAAATGGGCTTTTGCTTTTTTCCGGCTGTAACAACTGCGTTTTTCCTTCAGAATTCCCACCGCCAAAGCTTGTGATAGCGGTCAAATCCGTTGGCATATCCTCGCTGTCGGAAATTAGTTCGATCGGCGTATCTAAAGGTGGGACAGACAGTTCTGTCAAAGTATTGCCGTCTTCCCTCAAATGTGCTTGACAGTGAATTAAAGCAACAGTGACGTTATCGTGACCGTTTCTAGTATTAGCAATCTCAATCAGCCGATCGCGCGCCTTAGCCAAATTAATGCTACCGTCGAGAATTGGCAAAATCTCCGCTTCCCAACATTCCTCAACCCGGTCTTTATCACTCAAACCGTCGGAACACAGCAGCAAAACGCAGTCTTCATCCACCGGAAAACGCTGCACAGTCGGGTGCAAAGTGTTGGACGAAGTAATCCCCAAAGCTTGAATCAGAGCTCCGGCGGCCACTTGTTCCAAAGCATCCCGGTAGAGAGAGAAGCCCAAACGCACCTCGCGGCAAGCCACATTATCATCGAGAGTAACTTGATAGCAGCCGGTGCGGGTAATCCAGTAAGCCCGACTGTCTCCGACGTGGGCGACATACAGCTCGTGAATGTGGGCTAAACCCATAACTAGCGTAGTTCCCATCCGCTGGCGGCCTTGGCGGTGTTCGCTGTCGTTGCGACTGGCTATTTTGTCGTTAGCAGCACAAGCCGCCCGTTCCAGCTTGGAAGTCAGGCTCAACGGGTCCCAATTAGCCTGATGCAGGGGCATTTGCTGCAACTTGTCGCGCAGCACACCAATTGCTTCTTCCGAAGCGACTTCCCCGCCGTCTTGTCCACCGATACCGTCGCAGACGATCGCGCAAGCTTCCGCACCCGGGTTTCCGGAGAACAGCGTACCGCTGGGCGGATAGCAAGCATCTTCGTTGTGAGCCCGGGATCTGCCTACATCCGTGCCCGTGGCAATTTCAACGTGACGATCGTAAAATCGGCCGCACTTTGCCAGAGCTTTATCCAACTGGCTCATCAGTTGTTCGCCGTGGCGCACTTGACCGGCAACCATTTGCTGGCAAAGTTGCCTCAAAAAATTGGCAATAGCCGGGTGAGCATCTTCGAGCCACTGCTGCCACAATTTGCCCAACTGCGACAAATGAGGCGGTTTGCGATCGGGCTGCAATTCCAGAAACCGCACCAATTGCCCTTCCACCCGCAGCAGTTCCGGAGTCAGCAGGGTCGAAGCCACGCCCTGAGCGATACACGGCTGCCACAACTGAGCCATTTGCCACAGCCAATTGAGCTGGCGCATCGCTGCGGCTCCTTTCCAGGATTCCGCCAATTCCGGCATTAAAGATTCCGTCACCTTCAAAATAGGCCCGTTTTCCAGCAGCCAGATATCTCCCGAGAGCTTGCTCATCTTGGACGATACCAGGCCGTATACTTGAGGTACGTGCAACTGATAGGCAAACAGTCTCAGATAAGGAGTGACAACACTCGGAATCTCTTCGGGCAGTTCCGGCAAGTGTTCGGGTTGAGTATCGACAAGAAGTCGATCGCGCTTGACCAAGTAGCGACCAGCGATCAGATCGCCTGGCTTACACCCTTTGATCCCTTCACCTAAAGCCCATAAGTAGTGTTTTGCCACAGAGTTTTGCATAAGGGTTCCTGACGCCTTTGGGCAAGCGTGCTGATCTGAACTATTTTAGCGATTGAACCTCGACGGGTTGATACGTGGCGATTATTTGACACCCCCGCTTTCTCAACAGACGGAGATTCTTAAGACTTCGCAGTCCTAATATCCTGATTTTTCAGGTTCCCGGGCTCACCACGTTTCCACTGTTGTGTGCGTAGTGATATCTCCTGACAATGTTTTAGGCGTGACTTTCCCCCTGTCCAGGGGTAGGTTTTAATGTCTTGTACTGACACAAATAGTCTACCATTTTGTTAACCCGCCGATGAATTTTGCTAGGAGCTTTCAGAGTTAGACGATCGCGCGAGGCCCAAGTCCTCGGCTTGAAATCACGCTGTTTTCAGCATATTCCTGATAGTGGCCATTTCCGAAGAAATCGCAGCACTCAAGGGAATTGAAATTTTAGACTAACTATAATGGTATGATGCAGCTACGTAGAAATCACCTGAGCCGACAGGTATAAATAAATATCAATTGTCGGTTTTCTCGCCAAGGGTGTTCGTTACCTCGTTCCCGAGTTTAGCAAGTAAAGTTAAATTTAACCTGACCCAAAGACGGATAAAAGCCCCCAGATTCATCTGTGGAATCCATCTCAAGTATAAAATCTACAATCTCACATCTCACATCTACTGACCGATGCCAGCCCGCGACAGTAGTCGTGGAGAGCAAAAAAATTAGATATTAGTTCAAGCCCACAGATGAATCTGTGGAATCAATCTAAAATCTAAAATCTAAAATCTAAAATCGACTGACCGGCCTCTGCAAGCTGTTGAGTATTTAACCATGCCCCCACATGAACCCAGCGCCTTTCCCAAGAATTTGCCCGATCCCAAGCTACTGCCTGCAGTTGAAATAGACGAAATACTCACTAGCATTCAACATTCTCACAGTTATTATTACAAAGTGATGAATCTTGAGGTTTGGGCGCTGGTGGAAACCTTGGATGGGATGTTTCCCGGCGCTTGGGGTCAGTTTATGACCAACCGCCAAGTTGCAGTTAAACAGTTTTTGGAACGCGATCGCCATCCTACTAATTGTCGAGTTGATGCAGGGGGTGCGAGGGAAAAGGAAGAAGGAGGAAGGCCCTTCGACTCCGCTGAGGGTAAAAAGAAGGAAGAAGCCAGGAGTCAGGAGTCAGGAGTCAGAAAGCAGCAGGAAGAAGAATAAAAGCAGATTTTCCTAATTTTCCGCCTCTGAGTCTTTGCTTTCTATCGAAGTCTAGAGCCCCCTTAATCGCCCTTAAGGCAGACGAGTTCTCGCACCCCCGACTCCCCTTAATGAGGGGAGTCGGGGGCAAGCTAAGAGGGGATGGAAACTCAGCTACAAGCGAGATTTATTAGGGGTTTCAATCTTAAGTTGACACAAATGCCGATCGCCCGATCGCCCTTACAGGTGAACTTTGGAATCAACTTGAGGCAATCCCATGCTGTAGTTGAGAGCGCGGCTGTTGAGATTGTAGCTGATTTGGCCTTTTTGTAGGAGCGATCGTACCAAGTGCTCCAACTCGGAACCGATACGGCGGAGGTTGTACTCTGTCAAGTCTTCGCCCTCGTAAGCGTCTACGAGTTGGTCGAACTTGGCATATACCTGTTTGACTGACTCGTCGTTCCAGTTAAGTTCGTTATCTGGGTCAATGTCGAGGGTCAAAAGGTCGTTGCTGGGGACGAGTTCGTTGTCTTCGAGGATGGCGGTGTATATGCGAATATGGCGGGTTGTTGACTTAAGCTGCATGACTTCTTATGTGTAAAGATTTTTTGCTGAATTAATTGTAATGGCACAGAGATGCGCGGGGAGGGTGGGCGATCGTCAATTTCTCGGAATCCCGAAATTTTTTAGTTGTTCGGCAGTCCAATTTTTGTAATATTCAGTTTTCTCTAAAGAATCGGAAGCTGGCTTCAGCTTAGAATTTACTTGAACAGTGAAGCCCGGATAGGGCATCCTCCTAGTATGAAGCCCGTCAATATTAAAATCTTCTTCGGGATGGATGTGAAAAGCCAGCAAGCCCAACTCTGAAATCTGATTATTGAGTTTGTCTATCAATTCTTTAGTTTCTGGCGCAGTAATTGCTGTTTTTTCGGGATTAATTACTACCATTATTTCCAAGTCGGAATTGTAAAATTCATAAATCGATTTCATTATGGCAGAATCGCGATCGAACTCAGTCCGCGCTGAAAACCGCTCGATTTTGAATAAAATTTGATTAGCCAAGCGTGCCTTTTTAGCGAAGGGACAAATCGGTAAATCGCTGAAAACTGGATGCGGTAACTCGACAAACTCGGTCATCCATCTGAGGGTAGATTCTATTATTTCCGTTTCCGATTCATTCATAAAAAATCTATATATTTGATATTTCACACTCATCATAGTCTATTTGTAGGGCGAGGCACACCCCACCATTGGTTGTCAACTTAAACCGAAAGCCCGCCAGAGGTTTAAACCCCTGCCAGACTTCGGCAAAGAGCGTTAAATTCACACCAATAAATTGCCCACCTTGCTTTTTAATATTGGCGATCGAATTTATTCGTGAATTGTGCCGTCTGGCATAATTGCGCCTGCGAGTTTTGCCTTTTCCAGGTTTGCCCCAAGCAGTTTAGCTTCCTTCAGGTTAGTTTTCTCTAAGTTTGCAGAACTCAAATTTGCCCCGCACAAGTTTGCAGAAGTTAAGTCTGCTTTACTTAAGTTTGCTCCATTTAGATTGGCCCCAGAAAGATTAAAACCACTCAAGTTTTGCCCGCTCAAATTAACACTTTGTAAGTTTACCCCTATCAAATTTACCCCTGTGAGATTAGCACCATCCAAGTTAGCGCCTACACAGTTTGCCCCACTCAAACTTGCTCCACTTAAGTTAATCCCAATCAACTTAGCATGACTTAAGTTTGCGCCCGTCAAATTCACCCCACTTAAATTCATGCCACTAAGGTTAACTCCTTCAAGATTTACCCCAGCCAAACTTACCCCTGTTAAGTTAACGCCACTGAGGTTTGCATAAGTTAGGTTCACTTTAGTTACCTTCGATTGACTTAAATCGGCTCCTGTCAGGTTAACACTATGTAGACTTGCTTGAGTTAAGTTAGCTCTACTGAGGTTTGCTGTAGTCAGGTTTGCGCTATTTAAGTTTGCTTCGCTTAAGTTAGCTTGACTCAAATTTGCCTGAATTAGTCTTGCGGAAGACAATGTTGCCTTAATTAAGTTAGCGCCACCCAAATTAACTTGAATTAAATCTGCGCTTCGCAAGTTTGTTAAGTTCAAATTTGCCCCTTGCAAGTTAGCTCCAATCAAATTTACTCCTGTTAAGTTGGCTTTTGTTAGATTGGCACTGCTCAGGTTTGCGTGACTTAGACTGACATTAGAGTCGAGAGTTTTGCCACTTATATCCACTCCCGCTAGGTTAATCCCTGTAAAGTCGCGTTCTCCTTCTTCATACCGTTTCCAAAATTCCTCAGTAGTAACAGCGGCTTCTTGACTTTTTTGAGTAGAATCATCAGTTATTTTGTCAGCATCGGATTCCACAGTATCCGCATTTACAGGAGTAGCAACTGGCTGTTTTACCGCTTCCCTAGATACTGGAATCGGTGTCGGATCGATCGCCTCTTCCCGCAATAGCTTGTCCACCCGCTCGCTAAACCGCCTCACAACCTCAGCATCATCAACCTTCTCACCAGCATTCGAGCTTTTCTCAACCGCATCTTCAACATAATACTTGTCTACAAAACTTTGCAGCCCAGCATTATATCCCTGTCCTACGGCCTGAAACCTCCATTCGCCATTCTTCTTATACAACCGTCCAAATTCTAAAGCGGTTTCTTGCGAAAATATCTGATTTAAATTGTACCGAACCACTTCGCTAAGAGTCTCTGAATTGTAAAGCCGGATAAAAGCATTTTCAACTTGACTAAAACTTTGATTTTTTTCCTTTCCGTCGTGAATAGTCACAACAAACACTATTTCCTGAATCGCCGCATTGATTTTGCTCAAATCCACATAAACCGTCTCATCATCTCCGTCTATTTGCCCAGTCGCGCTGTCTCCTGAATGCCGCACCGCACCGTCCGGCGATGTCAGATTGTTGTAAAATACAAAATACTTTTCCTCGGGAATGCGACCGTCCGCCGCTAACATAAAAACAGATGCGTCAATGTCGCAGTTTTGTGCTGTCTGGCTGACTTGCCAACCCAGGGCGATCGCAATTTTACTGAAATCAGGAGTTTCTTTAGAAAGATTGAATCTTTCACCCTTAGTTAATTCGATGCTCATGTGCGATAATTCCCTTACCTGAGAAATGGTATTAATTATCTTATCTATGTTAACCCGATCGCAAATTGGATTTTATCTCGAAGACATCGAAACCCCAATTGGCAGAACCGTCAATTTAACTCTTACCGGACTCATTCTTTTATCTTCCGCCAGCTTCATCGCCGAAACTTACCCGCTTTCGGGGCCTGTTAGAATTAATTTCCAAACTCTCGATACTGTTCTTTTAATCGTTTTTGTAGTTGAGTATTTATTGCGGCTGTGGTGTGCAGAAAATCGAGTTAAATTTATTTTTAGTTTTTTTTCAATTATTGATTTGCTGGCAATATTACCATTTTTGCTGGGGTTTGTCAACGTTAGTTTTATCCGAATTTTTCGCTGGTTTAGAATTCTCCGACTCATCCGATTTCTGGAATTAAAAATTTCTATTTTCCGCATCAGCAGCGAAGATGGGGTGATTTTTGCTCGGATTTTGTTTACTTTGCTGGCAATCATTTTTGTTTATTCTGGTTTGATTTATCAAGTTGAACATCCGGCAAATCCCGAAAGTTTTGGAACTTTTTTGGATGCTGTCTATTTCTCGGTTGTCACTATGACCACGGTGGGATTTGGGGATGTTACTCCGATTTCAGAATCCGGCCGTTTTCTGACTATTTTGATGATTTTGACTGGAATTGCTCTGATTCCTTGGCAATTGGGAGATTTGATTAAACAATTAGTTAAAAGTGCTAATCACGGAGAAGCTGTTTGTACAGGTTGCGGTTGGTCTGTACACGATGCTAATGCTAGATTTTGTAAAATGTGCGGCAGTCAATTAGAGAATGGTTGAGTGTTGACTGTTGACTGTTGACTGTTGACTGTTGACTGTTGACTGTTGACTGTTGACTGTTGACTGTTACAGCAGTTTTCCATTGAGTGTAGTACAGATAACGGGTAGGGAAACCGCATTGCCGTGTCCTGTACTTCATAAATCAGGAATACACTGTAACTTCTTCCTTCTTCCCTCTTCCCTCTTCCCTCTTCCTTCTTCCCTCTTCCTTCTTCCTTCTTCCTTCTTCCTTCTTTAAGCCAAGGGTAACAAAATTTCAAATTCAGTGCCGCTGCCTAATTCCGATCGCATTCTGAATGCACCGCCGTGTTTGCCCGTCACTATTTGATAGCTAACTGCTAAACTTGTTTCTTTGAGGGCGCGTTTTTCCGTAGAAAATGATTCTATGATTTTTTTGTACTTGCTAGGTGACATTCCTGGCCCGTTATCTGCTATGCAAATCGAAACCCAGCGAACATGAAGTTTGTCTAAATCCGGCGCAGGTTCGGGACAGCAGACTTGAGTTGTGATTTCAATTTTAGGCTGGCGAGCGGCGTCTCTGAGTCCTCCACCTTTGAACTCTTTCGCCAATTCTTGACCGACTGCTTCATTAATTAATGTATGAATAGCATTGGTCAAGATATTCATAAATACTTGGTTTAGTTGGCCTGCATAGCAGGGCACTGGCGGCAGGTAGCCGTAGTTTTTCACTACTTTAATTTCCCTGGTCAAACGACTTTTGAGCAGCAAAAGTATGCTGTCTATGTTGGCGTGCAAGTCGGTCGGTTTGGGATAAATATCGTCGATGTGGCAGAAGTTTTGCAAACTGGTTGCCAACTTGCTCAAACGTTCGGCTCCCGATTTGATGCTGGCAACAGTTCGGAGGAAATCGTTTTGCAAAAAGTCATAGTCGATCTCTTCCTTGAGCTGTGCTATTTCCGGCGGGGGGTCGGTACAGTATGCGTCGTAAACTGAGAGCAATTCCATCAAGTTTTTGCTGTAGTCGCTTACGTAGGTTAAATTCCCCCAGATAAAGCCCACCGGATCTAAAATTTCGTGGGCTACTCCGTTGACTAAACGCCCTAAACTAGCCATTTTTTCGCTTTGAATCATTTGAGTTTGCGCTCTTTCGTAGCGGACTTGAGTTTCTATCCCACGAATTTGCCAGTAGGCGATGTTTAGCGCGTTAGGGTCTAAGAGCCGATAAGATTGGGAGTCTATTTGGACGACGATTGGTTCTGACTGCAATTCGGGCGATCGACGCAGAGCTTGTGGAGCTGCTGCCAAAATGGTTGTACTCTCTGGGACTAATAATATTTCGACGCGAGCGTAACTGTAGAGAACTTTTAGTGGCAGGTGCAAAAATAGCTCGGGGCCTTGGGGTTTGAGCAAGTATTCCAGCAGTTGCCGGCGAGATATCATGCCAGCAAACTCTCCTGCTTCCATCAAGACGACTCCCGGCACTAGGGGATGCTGTTCAAACATTTCGGCAACTGCCACAGCCAAGCAGCTCGATTTAACCTGAAAGTCATACAGGGGCAAATCCCAGAGCGTAGACTCTAGGGAAAGGTCTTGATGGCTGCCTTCGGAGACTGAAGGGCCAATGAGTTTGGAACTGAATTTATTTGCCACTGGAACTTTTAGTTGCCGAAACGCTGGGAAAGTGAAATGAGAACCTACTACTAAGCTACCCTATCATTTCACCGCAGGAGCGAACAACCGAGAATATTCTTGAGTTAATCATGTTGTGCCAACTATAGGCAGGAGAATTTCAAATTCAGTGTTCTTACCTGGTTGCGATCGTAAATTGAGTTGGCCGCCGTGCTTTTCTGTGACGATTTGATTGCAGATAGCTAGCCCCATACCGCTGCCTTTGCCTGCTGGTTTAGTGGTAAAAAAGGTGTCAAATATCTGCTGGTGATTTTCTGGAGGAATGCCGGGCCCGTTATCGGCAATGCAAATTGCCACCCGCTTGCCGTGTTCGGTTTCTATCACTTTAGTGGTAATTTCGATTTGGGGCTGCCAGTTGTCCGGGCACGGGGTGTGTATTTCTCGATCGGCTGCGTACTCTGTCAGGGCGTCTAGAGCATTAACTAACAAATTCAAAAACACCTGACTCAACTGACCGGAGTAGCCGCTAACTAGCGGCAGTTCGCCGTAATTTTTCACCACTTCAATGCTGTTTTTAAAGCGGTTTTTCAGAATTAACAGCGTCATCTCCACGCATTCGTGAATGTCTGTCTCCACTGGCTTTGTCTCGTCCATGTGAGAGAAGTGGTGCAGCCCGTTAACTATTTTTAGCAATTGCGAGGCTCCCAACTCCATCCCTTCTAAGGTTATAGGCAAATCTTCTTGTAAAAAATCAAATTCAATTTCTTTTTTAAGGGCCTCAATTCGGGGACATGGTGCCGAATATTCTTCTTCATAAACCGACATGAGCTGAAGCAAGTGTTCAAAATAGGACAGCAGAAAAGTTAAATTTCCCCAAATACAGTTCAGCGGATTTCTGATTTCGTGGGCTACTTCTGCTACAATTCTCCCCAAACTAGCCATTTTTTCTGTTTGGATGAGTTTGGCTTGGGTTTGTTTTTGGAGTAACTTATTTGTTAATTGGTGAATTCTTGATTGAGCGACCATTAATTGGTGTACGTCTAACAGCTTGTAGGTCTGAGGGGCTATTTCCACGACTACGGGTTCGTAAATTAATTCTCCTGACCTGTAAAGCGATTCCTGGGCAGCTTCTACTATTAATTTACTGCCGGGAAGTACCAGCGGAGCTGGCTTGGAAAACTTGTATAATACCTCTATTGGTCGCTTGAAAAACATTTCTAATCCGTAGCGGCGGTTAATTTTTTCAAAAAAGAGACGCCTGGATATTATGCCGACAAAATTACCCCCCTCTGTCAAAATGACGCCGGGAAGCATGGAATTTTCTTCAAAAGCCTGGGCTACTTCTTTTGCCTGTTGAGTTAATTCAATTTGGCAGTGGTAGAGGGGCAGGTCTAGGAGAGTTGATTCTAAGGAGATGTTCCAAGTACAAATTTCAGGTATATGCAACACTGATAACTCCGAGCTAGTCTCACGCACAGCAAACATAGATGAAACCCCTGTTAAAATTGTATTCATTAACAACTTAAGTTGCTATTAATTGGTAACGGGTAATTGGTAGCGGGTAGTTGCTAATTTGTGAAATTCCAACAGCACCCGATGGGAAAACCCGATCGCAGTAGCATTGTCTGCTAAAGATTTTGTTTCTAAGTCAATATTAAACGATCGAAGCTTTTGTGGAACTTACCGAGCACGCGCTTTAAACTTTTTACCATGATATACCTGCGCTCGCCTGTTTTCCGAAAATTTTTAATATTTATAACTAATTATTGTGATAAATTATACCATTTTTATAGTGATAGAAGGGAATTTGAGAACCGCGAGCGTGTTATCAGTGAATATACGGCCATCCTTCGAGGGTTGGAGGGCCCGGATTAGCCGTCGTCCAAGGGGCTTGAGGCTCGAACGGTACCGTCAAGACTGGGGTCCAGGTAACAATCTGCAGATTGTACAGCAGAAAGAAGTTCGGCAACGGATTCGCTTTCTTCGGATGTAACCGAATGTAACGGATGGGAGGCTTTAGTTATCTAGGAGAGAAGGAACAAGCAATGTTCCGCAAGGGTTTGTGCAATTAAGAACCTTCTCACCGTATTGGCGGTTGCTATACCACTCAAAAGAAATGCAACTTTAGGCAACTTCCAACCTCGATGGTAGTCAGTTTTTTGCAATCTGCCATCTGCCATCTGCCATCTCAAATCGTCTTAGGGTTCCACCTCCGGCCAGAGGCGTTCTAGCTGATACCGCCAAGCCGCGAGAGTATTTTCGCGAGACTCTCGCCCTAGTTCCATTTCACCCATCAATCCTTCTGCGTAGAAACGGTCTAAAGTCTGAAGGGTAGTTTCCACAGACTGTCCCTGCATCTTCGCACCTTTGATGATTTGACGGATGCGGCTTTCTATTAAACCGCCGAAAAAGTCGGACAAACCTCGCTCTTGCAAAGCCAGCACTCTGGCGACGGCGGCCGAGAAATCTGCGGCCGCGAGTGTGGCACAACTGTGCTGAAATACTCCCCACACAACGTTTTGATGTAAGGCGTAGCGAGTTTCCAGGGTGGTGTCAAAGTTAGCTTCTAGGAGTTTATCAAAAAATGGTTGAGCTTCCTGGGCATCGGCGATCGGCAGCAAAATCCGCAGCCAAGTCCCGTCTTCTGAAAGGAGGACTAACAGGCGAAAATTGGGGGTTTCTACTTGCCAAGAAGTGGCAGCAGGCATCTCAACACTGTCACCAAATAAGTCTTTAAGGGTATTGCTAATTTCTTCGGGAGTCATGCGAATTTTAGATTTTAGGTTTGAGGTTTTAGATGTGAAATTGCAGGCTGGTGAGTTTGTTTCAAAAGTTTGTAATACTTACCAGTATGGCTTAGTATCAACTCAATTTCAAATCTCAAATCTCAAATCTCAAATCAATTTAGTAAAAGTAGGGTGTACACCGCGCACATTTCAACGCTTGGTGTTTATGGGCGCACCTTACCCTATTGATATTTACCAATATCGGTCAATCTAAAATCTAAAATCTAAAATCTGAAATCTAAAATCGATTTAGGGAAGCCAGCGGGGGTGATACCCGGCAAGGGGAAGTTCTTCTGGCTGTAGTTTTGCGGGAGAACCGTCTGCGGGTATGTCTACTAAGGGTAGCAGCCAGAGGCGGCTGGTGGCGATCGACTGTCCGCCCGAGTTGCGGGGACTGTCTGCTGCTGAGGGAGTTGCTGCTGTGACTGATTGGTCGAAAATTAATGCCAGCCCGTCGGGAGATAAACTGATTTGGGTATCTAATTGGTTGGGCAAAATCAACAGCGGTTTGATGGTTCCTACCAAACGAGTACCCTCTTTTTTGAGGTCGATGGTGGCGATGAAAGGCTGTTCTTTGTAGCTTTCTGTTTTGAGGCGTTGGGCTAACAAACAGTAGAGACGCTGAACTTGGTTGTCTTGGTTTTTGCGGGGGTCGAAATAAACGGCCATAATGCTGCCGGGAATACGCAATATTTCTTGTTCTACACCTTGGTTATCTAAGATGAAAAGCGATCGAGTAAAGTCGCTGTTGTATTTAACATAGGCGGCGGCAGAGTTGTCGCGAGCCATCCCCAATACTTGTTCGTATTTTGGCAAAAATTCTACTGGGTCTGCTTCCGGTTTGAGGGGGACGATCGCTAATCCTTGTTTTTGAGAGATTACCATCGATTTGCTGTCGGGGCGAATCATAAAATCTCCGCCTTGTTCGTTTTCCAATGGTCTGGGCGGCACTTTTTCTTCCAAAATCCAAGGACTGAAATCGCCGGGATTGCTGCGGTTGACGCGCTGGACAACTATGATTTTTCCGTCGGCTGAGAGGTCGAATTTGAGGTTTTGGTAATCTTTGGCATCTAATAGTTTGTCGATTCTACCGGCTGGGTATTTTTGTTGAGTTCCTGAGCCTGATTGGGGGTTGAGGCCGGTGGTGACTGTGAATAGTTCTTGATTTAGGGTGCCGCGAGTACGGGCGATCGATCGATCTGTGGCGGAGAATAAAATGCGATCGCTGTCGGGATACGGTTTAAAATCGGTAACGACTAAATCTTTGGGAGTCAGCGCTATCGGTTTCGATTCGCTGCTGGTGAGATTGACTAGCATTAATCTGCTTTCTGTTTCGCCTTGGACACCGATGTAAGCAAAAGCTCGATCGCGGCTGCGAAAGGAACTGCTAAACGGTTGCATTGGCGTTCCTTTATTTTGGTTTTTTTCTCCGAAATACTTATCGGTTGCTCCGGCGAGTTTGACTGTGTAGGTAACGCCGTAGGGTGCTGGATCTTGGAGGGTGTAAGCCATGCGCCTTCCGGCCCAACTAAATTTACCCGGGAGGGGGGGTTCTAGCTTTAAGTTTTCCTCAACGCTGGACTGGTTCATCGGCCGAAAGAATGTGAGGATAAAGCCGGTATCTTCGGCGCCGATTTGTTTGTTTTCCCAGGTAAATTCTCGCACTCTGGGTGCTGTGCGATCGCCGCTCAGCAGCAGCAGTCCGATTAAGACGCTCAGCACTAGCATGAGGAAGATGGCCGTGCGGTCGATCGGCTGTTTGAATGGCAGATTAGCGAAGGGTGAAGGATTAATTTTTTTCTTAAAAATACTCACAAATCTTTCTCTCCTACTTTCTGCTGAAAATTAACTGCCAAATTTTCCCTCTTAAATTTTACAGTCCTAGATGCACTCCCTACCCTCATAAACCCGTTTTTTTTACCCGCGAAAAGGACTGCAACGAAGTATTTTGGTAAAAAACCCGGTTTCTGAAAGTTGTGGTGCGTCCAGGACTGAATTATTAAACTCACGATCTTAAATCGGTGGAGTCTGCGGCACTTCCCACAGCATCAACCCATTTTAGACGTGAAATGTGAGATTTTAGCTTGTAGGGCGCCTCATATCTAAAAATTGCTCGATCGAGAGAGGTTTTTACGATCGTATAGCACCCTACCATTTTGCCAGTCGCGTCCACCATTGTTTGAGATTTTTGATTTTTAATCCCATCTAAAATCTCAAATCACGAATTCTTTAATCGCTTGAGGGGTAAAGCTAGCACTCTACCCATCCTACTAATAATCACGACGACCTACTTAGAGTCCTTTCACGAATCCTTGACGATTGGTATGTTGGAACTATTATTAACCGCTGACCATTGGTGACAAGTTAAGAAGAGCGATCGAAAGTCAAGAGGGACTTTCTCTACAAGATCAAACGTGTGAAACTCAGACTGGATGAGTCATCTAGCCCCGGTGAGTCCCCATGAGCCACAAGCGAAAAACTAATAGAGACCATGCTAAGAAGAGCCAACGACCGATGGTGGAAGATGAAGTGGTCGCCGCCCAACTCGAAGCCTTGGTCACACCCGCCATTACCTTCGAGTGAAAATTACTACCGCCGACTGGGGTTGAGAGACCGGATACTGAACCTACCGTTGATGGTGGCGGCGCTGCTGACGCTACTGTGGCGGGATGTGGCAGGAGTCAGAGAGCTAACCCGCATCCTGGGGAGGGAAGGTTTTTTATGGTGTCCTCCCACACAAGTATCTCAACAAGCCCTGTCTCAAAGATTCTTGACCTTTCCGGCTGAGTTGTTCTCCTAGGGTATTCAAAGAATTACTCCCACAACTCAAACAGGCTTGGAGCTCACGAACTCGTCGCCGAGAACCCGAAAGCATACAGTTGGCTCGCCGTTGGTTTGATCAGATTTGGATCGCCGATAGTTCAACATTGGAAGCCCTATTTCGCTTTCCTCAAAAGTTTAGAAACACTTCCCATTGGTCAATTAGCCGGAAAGATGACAGTGGTCATCGATTTAATCACCCGCTTGCCCATCGAGATTGGATTTGATGAAAATCCCAGAGCCTCGGATACCTTATGGGAGAAGGAACTTTTAGCAATAGTCAAACCCAAGACGCTACTGCTATTAGATCGAGGCTTCTATCACTTTCAATTTTGGCATCAACTCACAGAGCAAGGCGTTGATTTAATTACCCGACTCAAAAAACGAGCAGCGATCCAAGTTGAGGAAGTATTCAGTCTTCTGCTACGGTCTGCGAGACCGTCGAGTGCGTCTGGGTTCGGGAACGAAAAAGACTCCATTTATTACCTTACTTGACGGGGTGACAACAAGAGTCAAAACATTGATAAAATAAAGGACATAGCCCTTAGACCCCTCTGAAAAAACGGTAGTTTATTGCGCCTAATTCTCATTAAGTCAGTAATAATATCTTGACAAAATTCCATGCCAATTACCCAAGATTGACCGTACAATCCTATCCAAAAACTACTATGACGACGTATCGAGCGCCCGCACTCAGTTACCCTACCTACATATTTTTGCACTCCCATTGTCTTGATTTTTTGACCTTGTATTATCGCACAACTGTAGGCGAGCGCTATCAATAATATTAAACTGCTTAATCGTTGGTTATTAGCGTGACTTCTCTCGCTTATTATAACCACCAGTCTTACAATCTTTAAACATCGCTTCAATCCCACTGCGACATTTGAAAGTATCGATCGATTGTTTTAAACTGCCGACATTAGTCAAAAGATACCAACCTTCATCAAGAAAGTTTTCCTCGATATTTTCGTCGCCAATAACCAGCGATATCAAAATTCCCAAAACCTTTTTGTTTTGTAAATTTGGTCTCGGCTAAATAAAAGCTGGTTCCCGGCACTAAACCCATGTCAGATAAGCGAATGTAATCAGAGTTTTCCTCTTGGATATAGCGCCCTTGTTTGACTCTAAAAATAAACTTTACTTGTCTCTCACAGAGCCACGATGCGAGCTTGACACTCCCAAATTCCCGATCGCCTAACACAATCACTTCATAATCTGATAGCAACTCTAACACAGGAGTGAGTAGAGCTTTTTGTTCGTCAATATTACTACATCCTCTTTTGTTTAGCAATCGCCAGTATA
>JACJNV010000153.1 GCA_014695175.1 Microcoleus sp. FACHB-DQ6
GGAAAGTGCCAATAAGGCGTTTCTAATTCGTCCTCAGTTGGATAATTTTCAGTTGATTTCTCTCGGATTTGAAAAAAGTGGTAGAGGTTAGCCACAGTTAAATCGGATATTTCTTGCCAATTCGAGGCAGCTAAAGCTTGATAGCCAGTAGCGATCGCCTGCTGGGTGACATAAAATTCGTATCTCCGGCGGATTTCCGGCGACACAGCGAAGGTTAGCTGGTCGCGCAAGGATAGAAAGTGAGACTTTTGCTTTAAACTTTCATAAAGTGAAGGTTCCGCAGCTAATACCGCGAAGGTAGTGTACACGCTGCTTTTTAAACTCTCGCCGGTGAGTTTATCTAAACTCGCTAACTGGTGCTGCTCTTTTGGAGACAAAGTTTGCATCCAATCAACCTCATTTTGCCAAAATTCTATTACACTTAAATCATGACCGAGAATCCTAGTAACTTCAGGAAATAAAAAATCTAGTTCGGGTTCGGATTGACATCCTTTAACAACAGTTAGAAGATTTTGACAAATTTTTGATTGCAGTTCCAGCAGGCGATCGCTCACCATCTTGTAGGCCCGCTGCAACTGAAACGTGACCCCGATAGCCTGCTCGATCGCCCAAACACATTCCATTTGCCTGAGCTGTCCAGCAGAAGACAGCCCCTCCAACAAACTAGGATTATCATAAATTTTTAAAGCCTCAAACAGCATATCCCGCCCGCTATTAATTTCGGAATTCCGAAGTTTAATATCTGGCACTGTCAGGGCTGACTGACAGCGTTTGATAGCTTTAGAAAAAATCTCGTAACCGTTAACCAGTTTCTGGCGGTGCATTTCAAAATTAGAGTCGTGAGCCACCTTAAAAATCTGCTGGATCACCTCTACTCCCCTATCTTTGAGGATGTGTCTGAGATCGATAAATCCGTCTTTAATTTTTAGCTTCTGGTGTTTTGCCTCTTCTCGGATTTTTAATACTTGGTTGAGGTTTACTGCTGACAAAACTCTGCTCGATACAGTGCCAATACCAATGACAGCAGCAGTCGCTTGCATCACTGCCAAATTAATTTTCAGACAGTTAAGCATTCTGTATATTTTTTGAAACCCCTGATGAGTTTGAGCAACCTGCAGCGGCGCCAGTGTCACGTACACGGGAGCTACCAGCGGCTGTATGGGCCCACCTCCGGCTAACTGTGCGAGCAATCCTATAACTCCGCGATCGGATAGAGTTTCACTTCTTGATTGATAAAAAATTTTTGCAAGCTCCACAAACTCCCCTGTCACCGGATCTCTAGCTGCCGGGAGCAATTTTCCTGTTTTTGCAGCAGGCTGTACTAGGTTGCCACTATTGAGTCGTGCCTGAGTTGCAGGGGTGAATATATAATCCATGTTGTGGCTCAGTTTCCATTCAAAAAGGCAGATGTTCTGTATTGTATGCTGTTTAGGGAAACGAGGGATGAAAGACAGATGAATGAGTATCTCAAGGCATTCCAGGCTATTACCCTGTTTAGCGATCGATTGTTGGCAGACGAATATCAATCCGTGGAGATTAAAGAGTCAGCTACCCAACTCAGTTTAGATGTGGAACCTTGTATTGACGAAATTAAGCAATCTGCCATCAGACTCAAGGGGCTACTTCAGGTATGTTTCAAAGATGTATCTCAGGCTGAGGATGTCTGGAATAGCAAGCCGAGAATTGCTGGAGCATCTCCTGTTGATGTCTGGGAGCAAATTGGCGAACTAAGCGGATGCGATGTGAGAATTCGCAGTTTAGGAAAACAGGGCAAATATGATGCTGTTGTTAAAGTTCGCAAATCTTGGAGCGACAAGGCGACCAAGTTAAAAACTCAGTGGTTTTTGTGGGATAAAAACCCTCAACTATTTCAAAGAGATACTATTGGTTTTTTTGACAAAGAGAATTTGCACAAAGAGTTACGTAATGAAGTGGATTCCCAGGCAGAGCGAGTCAGTTTAATTATGGAGAATGAACTGAGTTTAATTTTTAAAGAATTACAATCTATTGATATAGAAAAAATTGAAGTTTGTATTGACTGCTTCGACCTCAACAGTCAATCTAAATTTAGAGAGCGACTACAATCAATAGGGGGAGAGATTGTATCTAAGTTTACGGAGCCACTGAAATATTTGCCGGATTCTTATATGAAGAGTTTTAAAGATACGTTGAAAGAACCTGTAGAAACTCTCGTTCATAAAAGCAATCTCGGAATTACTTTGGTCGATTTTGAAGAGTTCTGTAAAGTGATTGGCTTAATCCTAGATAATGTGATTCTAGCTGTTTTTGAAGAGCGCATGAAACTTGCAATTAAAACCGTTGAAAAAGCGATTAAATTCTACAATAATTTTTTATATAAGCAGGCGCGGTATCAGAAAGAGACGCCGGAACAGCGAGCGGCGGAAAAAGAGTGGATCGAATGCCAGCGGCAGCAACTCAGGGAAGTTCAGCAGTATATTGATGCAGTCATCAATCATTAGTGGTTAGTTATTAGTCATTAGTCATTAGTCATTAGTCATTACTTATTGGTCATTACTTATTGGTCACTGGTTATTGGTTATTGGTTAGTAGTTATTGGTTATTGGTTATTAGAACGAACAACTAACAATTAACAAATAACCACTGACCACTAAAAACAGTCAACAGTCAACAGTCAACAGTCAACAGATTATTGATATTGACCGCTGATTTCGTAAACGATCGCCCCCAAAGACGCTAAGCTAGCTAAAATTAGCATTCCTGCCGGCATGAATTTTTGAGTTTTAACAAGGCGCACAATAAATACTATTACTAAAACAGCGGAGATGGCTGCTGCTAATGTTAAACCCCAACTTTGTCCCATGAGTTGTGCGGTGCCGGCAAAAATTAGCAGCGAACCGCTAATCAAGCCCGAAATCAGCGAGGCTTGGCTTTTGGCCTTGATATAACCCATAATGCCGCCAACCAGTGTTAAAATGCCGTAGCCGATCGCCGCTGCTGTACCTAAATTCATTTTTAATCCTCCCGATTTCACTCTTTGCATCTAAATTTATACAGCGCGGCCTGCAATTAGTGTCACGAATTGTTAGAAAATTTATTAAAGCCAGTCAGGATATGTAACTGTTATACAATTGCCATTATGTCAGCCCTAACTTCTGGTGCGATCGCCCAAATCCGTTACCTCCAGCGCCAAGCAGCATCCCTGCTGCTGTATCAATCTGTTCTCAAAAGCCCCGCAAGTCAAGCTTTTCTCGATTTGCTGCAAGCCCTTCACCACAGCGAAGTCAGCGGTTTGGAATGTCAGGTAGCTTACGGGAACTGGTTCAAAGTTCAGGCTGCTAAAAATTTAAGCTGGAAAGATTCTCTGATTTCCGAAATTCTCAAAGACGAAAACCCCTTTTCACGCCGAGCACAGCAAACAGATTTTGCAAGTTTGCCCCCCGCTTTGGTGGAGGCCGCCCGACATGATTTACAAGTGCTGCAAAATATTTACGAATGCAGCAGCGAACAGTTGAGCAAGTGGGTGCGGGTAGCGGGTCAACTTGACGCAGTGCCTCCGATTTGGCATTCAGAAACTGTAGCAGAACAGGGAGATTTGCCGCTGCACGGGAAACTAGAAAAATGGTCGAGCGCGGCGGAATCTTTGGCAGTTTATTACCGACAGTTTGGCACGGGTTTGTTTGCCGAATATCGCGCTTTTAGGTGGCGGGGAGGGCAGTTTGCGAGTATTTCACATCCCGATGGCATAACTTTAAAAGAGTTGGTTTGCTGCGATTGGCAGCGGGATGCTCTGGTGAAAAATACGGAGTTTTTGTTAGCAGGTTATCCGGCTTTGCACGTCTTGCTGTACGGGAGCCGCGGTTCGGGCAAGTCTTCTTTGGTGAAGTCGCTGTTAAATGAATTTGGCTCTCGCAATCTGCGTTTGATTGAAGTATCTAAATCGGATTTGCACGATTTGCCGCTAATTGTCGAGCAGTTGCGGGGAGTTCCTCAAAAGTTTATTATTTTTGTGGATGACCTTTCCTTTGAGGAAGATGACGATGCTTTTAAAGCTCTGAAAGTTGTCTTGGAGGGGAATGTTACTGCTCGCTCTCAAAATGTGGTAGTTTACGCTACATCTAACCGCAGGCATTTAATTCGAGAGTTTTTTGACGACAGGCCTCGCCCCCGCGATGGAGACGAAGTTCACGCTTGGGATACTGTGCAGGAAAAACTTTCATTTAGCGATCGGTTTGGCTTGACTTTAACTTTTGAACCGGCAGATCAAAACACTTATTTAACAATTGTCCGACATCTGGCAGAACTTGCTGGAATCAAACTCGCTGCTGAGGATTTGGAACACCGCGCTAAAGAATGGGCAACTCGTCGCAATGGGCGATCGGGCAGGACTGCGCGGCAGTTTGTTGATTTCCTGAAAGCAGATTTAGCCATTTTTCACAAGTAGATCGTCTGCGCTGCGAGGGCGGGTTTTGCCTGAAATATGGGAAGGCAATTCAGGAGCTGAATAAACCCGCCATTGCAGCGCCAAAGGGCGAAAGAAAAATTCTTAATTTTTTCATAATTTTATTGATAATAAATAACTAACAAAATTTGATATAATTATCAAAATCCACAAAGAAACCTCCAGAGCCAGAACCCATCCTGACTCCATAAATCGACCACTAAATAATGAGGAAAATATCATGGGTTTATTTGATAAAGTATCGCAGACTCGCCAAGAAACGGACGTAACGTTAGGGCCGGCAGAAGCATTTGCGGCGATCGCGCTAATTGCCGTAGCAGCCGACGGTTACATCAATGACAGCGAAAGTAAAGCGATTAGCATGACGCTATCTCGGATGCAACTGTTTCGCAGCTATCCGGATGACGTGATGAGAAAAATGCTCGATCGCCTGCTGATGATTCTGCAACGGCAAGGAGTAGAGGTACTGTTTAATGCGGCTTTGGCAACGCTTCCGGACGAACTTAAAGAAACAGTTTTTGCTGTCACAACTGATATCGCTTTAGCAGATGGCGAGGTTTCAGAAGAAGAAGAAGAACTTTTGAACGATCTTTACAGTGCATTGGGGCTTTCCGAAGATATTGCCCTCAAGATTATAGACGTGATGTTGATTAAGAACAAAGGTTAAGAAAGAAGGGGGAGGAGTGAGGAGGGCGAATTTTACAATATAAAAAATTACCGCCTACTTACTTAGCTGACAACTTCTCCAAAAGTGCGGTTTTACCGATATGATGGTTGGTAAAATTGCGATCGAATTTGCGATCGCCGTTACTACCTCAAATGCCTTTCACTTACACCCGCACTGTTCGCTTTCAAGATACCGATGCTGCTGGAGTCGTTTACTTTGCTAACGTTTTGGCGATGTGCCACGAAGCTTACGAGGCATCTCTAGCAGCCTCGGGAATCAATCTCAAAGCATTTTTCAGCAATCCCGAGGTTGCCTTTCCCATAATTCATGCTAGTGTAGATTTTTATCGCCCAATGTTTGCGGGCGATCGGCTGACGATTCAATTGACGCCCAAACAAGTTACTGGCGATGAATTTGAAATTGCCTATCAAGTATTTTCTGAGGAAGTTGCAGGAAGAAGCGCTGCTAAAGCTCTTACTAAGCACGTCTGCATTGATGCAGTTAGCCGAGAGCGAAAACAGCTATCTGAAAACTTGATGCAGTGGATGAGGAAATTTGAGATTGAGATTTCAGATTAGTTCTATCTTTAAATAATAGCAGGGTATGACAGTCAAATTTCTGTTTTGTTGATATTATTTCTGACTTTTTGATATTATGTCAAATCGCAATTATGCCATTGTGGGCACGGGAGCTTTAGGCGGATTCTACGGTGCTAGACTGCAACAAGCAGGTTTAGAAGTCAATTTTTTGCTACGCAGCGATTACGATCAGGTCAGAAAACACGGTTTGATTGTCGAGTCTCCCGAAGGCGACTTCACCCTCCCCCACGTCCGCGCCTACCACAACACGCATAAAATGCCTAAGTGCGACGTAGTAATTGTAGCGCTGAAAACAACTCAAAATCACTTTTTGCCCCAAATTTTGCCTCCTTTATTAAAGGATAACGGGACGGTTTTAGTATTGCAAAACGGCTTGAATGCCGAACCGGAAGTAGCTAAAATTGTTGGTGCAGAACGAGTGGTTGGCGGGCTGTGTTTTCTCTGCTCTTATAAAGTGGGGCCCGGTCACATCTGCCACCTAGATTACGGCACTATCACCCTGGGAGAATATGCCCAGGACTACAAAGCAATTGGTATTACTGATAGATTGCACCAAATTGCTAAGGATTTTAAACGTGCTCATATTCCTATTAAAATGAGTGAAGATTTGCTATTGTCAAGGTGGAAAAAGCTGGTTTGGAATATTCCTTATAACGGGCTGTCTGTAGTGTTGGATGCCAGAACAGATGAACTGATGGCTAATCCCGATACTCTGATTTTAGTCAAGGAAATGATGGGGGAAGTGATAGCGGGCGCCAAAAGTTGCGATCGCATTATTCCCGATGACTTTATCCCACAGATGCTCGAATACACTCAGAAAATGAAGCCTTACCGCACGAGCATGAAAATCGATTATGATGAATCGCGGCCCCTGGAAGTGGAGGCGATTTTTGGTAATCCGATACGGGTGGCGCAGCAAGCAGGTATTAAGTTGCCCCAAATAGAGGTAGTTTACCGAATGTTGAAGTTTGTGGATTTTCAAAGACAAGAAGCGGAGAGGACGAGAAGGCTATTAGGTTTGTCGTAATTAGTCAGTTGACTGTTGGCTGTTGACTGTTGACTGTTGACTGTTGACTGTTGACTGTTGACTGTTGGCTGTTGACTGTTGACTGTTGTCAGGAGGCGGAAATAAGCAGGAGAAATTCTGCCTTCTGCATTGATGGCGCCTAATAATTATTGATATTTGAGCGCAATTTCTTGCAATTTTTCTCGATTGACTTTGCCTTGAGAATTGCGCGGCAATTGTTCGACGATTACCCAATATTTCGGTCGCTTAAACTTGCTCAACTTATCTTCTAGTGCCGCTTGCAGATTTTTGACAGTAACTTCGGAATTAGCGGGAACGTATATAGCCGTAACGACTTGACCCCAATCTTTGTCTGGCAAGCCAATTACAGCAATATCAGCAACTAAATTAGTCGATCGCACAACGGCTTCAACTTCCGCCGGAAATACATTTTCTCCGCCTGTGATAATTTTGTCGCTGCTGCGTCCGACGATATTTAAGTAGTTATTTTTATCAAAAAATCCCAAATCGTCTAATTGGAAATATTCGCTATCGCCAAAATTTTTAGGATAATAACCCAACGCCAAAGATTTAGCATTTACCACAATATTTCCGATTTGATTATCGCACAAAATATCGCCATTGGCACTGCGAATAGTTATTTTAGCGTGCGGTAAAATTTTACCGGAACTGTTATTGCCAGCGAGAAAATCTTGGGGTTTTAGTGTAGCAATTTGCGAGGCAGTTTCGGTCATGCCATAACTGGGCGCTAATTTTATTTGATAGTTTCTAGCTGTTTCTAAAAGTTCCGGCCAAGCGGGAGCACCACCCAAAAGTACGGCCCGAAACCGTCCCAGCCAATTAGCTGTATCTGGATTTTGCAGCAGCCGTTGCAGTTGAGTTGGGACTAAAGAAATGAAAAATTCTTCTGGTTCGATGTCGCTTTTTTTACCAGTTTCTAATTCTTTAAATGGCTGAATAGCGAGTTTTCCTCCGGTAGTAAAGGAACGCATGAATTGCATTAAACCGCTGACATGATATAAGGGCAAAACGCAAAATGAGTTGATTTGGTCAACTTGAAAATATTGTTGAAAACCTTGTACTGATGCTGTTAGCGTTTCCCAAGTATGGATGGCAAAACGAATTTTTCCCGACGAACCGCCGGTGGGAATCATGATCGTATCAAAACCGCTTTTACCGGACGAATGGAATTCGCGGCTATACAAACGAAGTCCGCCTTCGCGGACTGGGATATGGGAATTTTTGGGAAGCGGATATTGTCCTAAAAATATGTCTGGTTGGACTAAATCAAAGACTTGTTCCCATTCGGGTTTTACCCAGTTGGGATTGCAGAGAAAAATGGGGCCTTTGGCGGCGCGGGCGGCGGTGAAACTGGCAAGAAATTGCACGGGTTCTGGTTCGGCGAGGCAAATTT
>JACJNV010000154.1 GCA_014695175.1 Microcoleus sp. FACHB-DQ6
AAAAGACTTCCAGACACCCCTCAATATTCTTTCACCCCCCCGCCCAAGCTGAGCAATACCGGCTCGATCGGACAATTGTTCGCGATAACACTCGCTGATGCCTTGCCACCACCCGCGCTCTAGAAACCAAGCTTTGTTGAGCCTTTCTGCTGCGACATGGTGAAGCACCAGGGCCTCCGGTAGATAAACTACTTGCCAACCTAACTCTAAAGCTAATTCTGTGGTTCGCAGCTCTTCATTTGACAGCAACTTTTTGCCGACTCTACCGAGTTTGACATCGAAGCCGCCAATTTGTTCGAGAAAAGCGCGCCGGATTGAGTAGTTTACTCCCCTGGGAGTCAAACCGGCAGCAGTGACGTACAGGCAAGTATCGCCTAAATCGTATGCTCCCAAGTTCTGGGCTAATCCCGGTGACAGCCATTCGGGCGGGCTGACTCCAGAAGGCCAGAGCAAATTGACTTTGCCACCAGCTACGGCGAGTTTTTGATTGCTTTGATAAGCCACGTGCAGCACCCTGAGCCAATTCGGCTCAGCAATAGCGTCGTCGTCGAGATAAGCTAATATTTCGCTGCGAGCTTGCTTAGCGCCGGTGTTCCGGGCTACTGACAGACCGATTTCGGGTTCCCAGACGTACTTGAGGCGCCGATCGCCCTGTCTTGCTTCTACCACCTCGCGGGTGCGCGAAGTCGAACTTTCGGGGCTTGCATAATCGCTAGAAGCGTTATCGACTACTACTACTTCAAAGTTGTCGGGAAAATCCTGTACCAGCAAGCTGTCGATCGCCCCACCTAAATAGGCGGCGCGATTGTGGGTGCAAATAATCGCTGATATCTGAGGATGATCTGGCATAAATAACAGCTTGGGAAATACGGGGGTTCTCGATCGACTTACTCTGATATTGTCTCATCAATGCTATTATCGCTTAAAAAGCATTTGGTAGTTGGTCGTTTAAATCATAATGGGTAATGGGTAATGGGTAATTGGTAATTGGTAATGGATAATTGTGTTTAATCCTTTGTATGTGACTCCTGACTAATGACTGCTGACTAATGACTAATGAGTAACTCAGAACGCACCACATCGAGACAATTAATCTTAGTAACTGGGCCGGCCCGAAGCGGGAAAAGTGAATGGGCCGAAACTTTGGCGGCGGGTTCGGGAAAACAAGTAATCTATGTGGCTACCGGTCGCGTTGATGAAGCCGATTTGGAGTGGCTTCGTCGCCTCGATCAGCACCGAAATCGCCGTCCAGTTGATTGGGCCACTCTAGAAGTGCCGATCGAATTATCTGCGGTTGTGCGGGCCAGCAAGCCCTCAGATTGCTTGTTGATTGATTCCCTGGGAACTTGGACGGCAAATCTTTTGGAACAAGAAGCTGCTGTTTGGGCGACTACGCAGCAAGATTTGCTAGCCTGTTTGAAGTCGGCGGCGGCTGATGTAATTTTGGTAGGGGAAGAAACCGGATGGGGCGTTGTGCCTGCTTATCCGGCGGGGCGGCTGTTTCGCGATCGCCTCGGCACTCTCGTGCGCCACATCGGGGCGATCGCCGATAATGTTTATCTCGCCACCGGAGGTTACGCCTTGGATCTAAGGGCTCTGGGTACCCCCCTGCCGCCCGTAGCGAAAAATTAACAGCCGGAGTCGCGATCGACAAGAGAGAAAACATCTCGGTTTCCCGACGGACAATGTTAACTGAAAATCAGGTATAATTTTAACTAAGATTGAAAACTTAAGAGTCACATAAATTAGTCAAAAAATCTACTATCTAGGGAGAACAGCCCAACAATTTGACATGAGGAATAGCCAAAGTTTGAAAGTATGTAAAAGAAAAAATGTCTCTTAAGAAAGAGTGCTAATTTCCCATTAAAAGTCTAAAATAATCAATTAGTTGAAGGGTTGACTAAAAGTTATGGCATCAGATTGTGAAGTAAGAAAATATATTGCTTACTGGTTTCAGTTAGGCAAAAAAGTATTAATTTACAACGGTTCCGAAGCGCTGCTGCCCAAATCGGTAATTGCGGGCGATCGCTACAGCCAGGAATTTGAAGAGTGCTGGCAAAAAATCATCTCCCGTGAAAGCGGAGACTGTTACCTCGAAGGCACAAACGAAACAATTGCCCAACTGCTGACACCAGCTTGGGAAATCAGTGCCTGCGCGCGCTGCGCTATGCCCGTAGTGTTCAAACCAACCGGAATGCCCCCGGAGTTCTGTCCCTGTCACGACTTACCGAACTGGCCAGATACCGAAATGCCCCAACCCCGATCGCCCGTCAGCAGCCAATCGCAATTGTCAGGCATTCGCGATCGACTCAAAAGATCCAGCGGCGAGTAAGTATACAAGAAGGAAGAAGGGTCTTCTTCCTTAAATTGTTACAATATATTTACAATGCTTCACACTAGGTCTGATTTATGAATGTCAAGACAGTATCGCCAGCCTCCCCGCAAACTTATGTAAATTCAGGGACTCAGGCTGTACTCGGCAATCTCAAAGATGCAAATACAATTCCCCTGCAAGCAGTACCAGTATCACTAGAGACGGATGTCGTAACCGACGATCGGCTCAAATCAGCCAGAGACATAGCTTTCGAGTTGGCCGGAGATGCTGTTCGGTACGATCCAGTGGCGATCGCAGCCCTGTACCGAAATCGACCTCTACAAGTCTGGGGAAGGCTGTCGAGCGTTGTTTGGACATTTTTTAGCTTTGCCTTCAGTGTGTGGTTCGACAGCAAAACAGGTCGTACCGCCACCAACCAAAAGCGTCGCGCCGTCCGACTGCGAGAAATTCTGGCCCAACTCGGCCCAGCTTTCATCAAAATCGGACAAGCACTCTCAACACGGCCCGACCTAGTACCGCCAGTATATTTAGAAGAACTAACAACGCTGCAAGACCAATTGCCAGCATTTCCGAACGAAGTAGCATATCAATTCATCCAAGAAGAATTGGGCGCCCACCCCAAAGACATCTATGCAGAAATCAGCCCCGATCCGATCGCAGCAGCATCTCTCGGACAAGTCTACAAAGGCAAACTCAAAACCGGAGAAACAGTCGCAATCAAAGTCCAGCGACCGGGTTTAGCCGAAAACATCGGGTTAGATATCTACATCCTGCGGCGTCTTGCAGTTTGGGCACAAAAAAACTTCAAAATAATTCGCAGTGACCTCGCAAGCATTATGGACGAGTTGGGCGAGCGCATTTACGAAGAAATGGACTACACCCACGAAGGACAAAATGCCGAACGGTTTGCCAAACTCTACGGCCACATCAAAGACATTTATGTTCCCAGCATCTACTGGGAATATACCCGCCGCCGAGTCTTAACAATGGAGTGGATCACCGGCGTCAAACTCACTAATTTAGAAGCAGTCAAGGCTCAAGGAATTGACGCTCCTTACTTAATTGAAGTGGGGGTGCAGTGTTCTCTCCGACAACTGCTAGAACACGGTTTCTTTCACGCAGACCCGCACCCCGGAAATCTTTTGGCGACTCTTGACGGTCAGTTGGCTTATCTCGATTTCGGGATGATGAGCGAAGTTAAACCTTATCAGCGATACGGCTTGTTGGAAGCTGTGGTGCATTTGGTGAACCGCGACTTTGAAGGTTTAGCAAAAGATTATGTCAAGTTGGAGTTTTTAACGCCAGACACCGATTTAACGCCAATTATTCCAGCTTTGGCGGGCGTCTTTAACAATGCTTTGGGTGCTAGCGTTGCCGAACTCAATTTCAAAAGCATTACTGACGAACTTTCGGCGGTAATGTACGAATATCCTTTCCGGGTTCCAGCTTACTATGCTTTGATTATTCGATCGCTCGTCACCTTAGAAGGCATTGCCATCAACGTTGACCCCGAATTCAAAGTGTTGAGCAAAGCTTATCCTTACGTTGCAAAACGGCTGTTGAGCGACCCCGCACCGGAATTGAGAGCATCCCTGCAAGATTTGCTGTTCAAACAAGGCGAATTCCGCTGGAACCGCTTAGAAAACTTGCTCAATAATGCCCGCGAGAGCGAGGATTACGATATCAGCAAAATCTTGAACCAAGCTTTAGAATATTTATTTTCCGAAAGGGGAGATTTCATTCGCGATCGTATTGTCCTGGAATTAGTCAAGAGTCTCGACACACTTTCCAGCAACGCCTTTGCTAACGCCAAATCTGTAGTCGGCGAATGGTTTGGAGTCAAGGCAAATCAACCTGTGGTTTCACCAACAGAAAAGAACAATCTAGAACACATCAAACGGATTTGGGATATTTTGCAATCAACTCCGGGCTTTGACGGGACGAAAGTATTGCAGCTACTTCCGCAGTTGTTGGTGAAACCAGAAGTGCAGAATATGGGGCAGAAAGTAGTCGGCGGTTTAGCTCAAAGAGCAGTTGCTAGGGTAATTCGCGAATTTTTGCTTTCCTCCGAACCGGCTGTGATTACCGAGAATGGAAGCTATCCTAAAACTCCGCCTCAGTTGTCTTTACCTGCGGCGAAGTAGTTGGATTGGGCGTTTTTTTGACCGCCGATATTAGCAGATAAACACAGATGAACGCAGATGAAATTTCGTCTGCGTTCTTTTTTTTATTAATTAAGCTAATGCTGTAGCTGCTGGTAAAGGTTCAATTTCTTCGGGCTTGGCGTGACGGCGGGGGTCATCAAAACCCCAAGCAAATAGCCAATCGGGGTCAGCGTTACCGCACCCGATCGAATATATTTGGCTGTGTTTGAAATGCTTGAAAAACTCCTGACACTTTTCATCGGTCATTAGCGATTCCTCTAATGGTAAGTCGTGAATTAGGGCGTATAAATCAAATTCGTTTCGCTCTGGATTCCATTGATAGCGCAATTCAGGACTGTAACCGAGTTCGAGCAGCTTTGCTATTGCTTCATCAGGGTTTTTATAGTTGTCTAAGTGAACGCGGTTCAGGGAAACAACTACTTGTACGTGGTGGTATTTGGCGGGTGTTAATTGATATTCGGTCATCGGTTTTTCCTTTTTTTCTCATCACAGGTGTAATAGGTTCTTCCGGTTGCGTCGGGGTGTCTTGTTGCTTCGCGGTTCTGCTGTTCGCATCGCTTAGCAGCTTCTGCATCACTCCGAGCATAAAAAGGTCTGTCCGGGTGTTCAGCGAGTTCGGCTTCCAAGTCTTCCCAAGATTTTTCTGGGTTGTCTGCGTCTCTCAACATTTGTCCCTCGCTTAATGTCTCCTCAGTCTTGAACGTTTTGCCCCGCTTGAGTTTTAGGCTCTGGCGGGGTTTCTGCTGTCTCTAGCCATTGCTTCATCAGTAAACCGATGACTTCGCTCATTGGCTTTTCTTGAGCTGTGCAAGCTAGTTTGAATCGTAGCTTTAGCCTTTTATCTACGTAAACGCTTAGTTCAGCCATTTCAGGTGGAATTTTTTTAGCCATGTCTCTCATACGCGCATACCTGTATTCTCGCATCTGGCGAGGGAGCGGTTTACTACGTGGTGACACAACTACGTATTGCGCGGTTGCGCGATATACGTTATGATACTTGCACAGACAAAAAACGGCAACCCCCCCGCCTTAAGAAATGTCGCTGCCGGAACAGCCGAACAAGTCATCGCTACGGGATTGTTCCAGCAATATGCCGCTGCCTGCTCCGTGGCCATCCTCTTGACAAAAGTAGAGACAGCTAGCTCATAAAATCTTTATGTTGACTAAAACTTCAAAAGTAGATAAAATTTCTATAGTAGATGTTTTTACTTGCTGCGTAAGCCTTATAGCTTTTTCAGATGCAGGATCAGAGTCGCTTCCTTCGATCGAAACGGCTACGCGCTGCCCTCTGGTATGCCGCCAACGGCAAGTGCCAGCATTGCAGATGCGATTTGCCTTCAGACTGGCACGCAGACCACATTGAGCGATGGGCAGAAACTCACAGAACCAATGTCCACGAAATGCAGGCATTATGTCCCAAATGTCATCATCAAAAAACTGCTGAGGAGAACAGAAACATGACAGATTCAATCCAATTAGACCTTTTTTCTTCACAATCTCCTAAAGAACCTCTTAATTTAAGAAGACATCAAGATGAATTTTTACAAATCTGTAAACGCATAAAGGCAGGCGAACAAATTAAAAAAATTCTCATGCTTGTTACGCCTGGAGGCGGTAAGAGTCTTATCCCAGTAATTGCTGCTGCCAACTTAATTCCAAATCGGAATTCGGGCAACAGCTTTCATGGAACCATAGCTGATGCAATCTGTTGGGTTGTTCCCAGACTCAATCTCCAAAAGCAAGCAGAAGAGAATTTTGAAGATTGGTATTTCAAAAATATGCTAGGGCATCAGCATAGAATTATGGCAAATAACAATGAGCCTAATCCATGCAAGGGGATGAATGGCTATGTAGCTACATACCAGGCTATTATAGCAAGTCCCGATCTTCATGCTCATGAACTTCGACGCAAGCGCTATATTCTAGTGCTGGATGAGTTTCATCATGTCGAGCAAGATGGAGCCTGGCATGGAGCGTTGCAGCCATTGGTAGATAATGCGGTATTAGTTATCTTAGTAACAGGAACCGGTGAGCGTGGAGATCGAAAGGAAATTGCTTTTATGCCCTATAAACTAACTCCTAGCGGTCGTACTCCAGATCTATCAAGTAGTAAAGGTACTGTAGTTATTGAATATACCAGAGGCCAAGCACTCAGAGAGGGCGCTATTGTTCCTCTGCATTTTGAATGGGGTGATGGACAGGCTGAATGGATAGACCAACAAGGGCAGAAAAATTCAGTCGAAAGCCTAGCAGAGGCTGGAGACTATAGGGGCATAGCACTTCGCACAGCGCTTAGTACCGGATACGCCGAGCAGTTACTCACAAAGTGTGTTGATAATTGGAAGTCACATAAAAAAAATAACCATAGAGCTAAGCTATTGGTACTCGCGCCAGATATAGCCACAGCTAATCAATATTTGGAGTGGCTGCAAAAGTTAGGAATAAAAGCCTTAAAAGCCACAAGTGATGAATCGAAAGAAGCGCAAACAGCAATTAAAAAATTTAAGAAACACTACAATTACGGCGATGCAAAAGCAGTTGATGCTTTAGTAACAGTGGCAATGGCGTATGAAGGGCTTGATGTTCCGGCAATTACCCATGTTGCCTGTTTAACTAATATCAGAAGTAAGCCTTGGCTTGAACAATCATGGGCAAGGGCTGCGAGGGTCGATCGAGAAGCTGGATGTTTGAAAAAAACAGGATTGATTTATCTTCCGGATGACCAATTAGCCGGGGATTGCGTACAAAAAATCATGGCAGAACAAGAGCCTATTCTGAGGGAAAGAGAATTAAATAGGCGTGACAATGGCAATGGTGGTAATGGGGAGAATGATGCTAAAAACAAAGAACAGGGATATAATAGTATTATCGCATTAAATTCAAGTTTGACACGCTCAAGAGCATCTGATTCAAGTAACGGGGAAACTGTTGATTATGCTGAAACCGCTATACTTCAATCAACCGCACAGGAGTTTGGAATTAGTGGCAGCACTATAAATCTGAAACGTTTTATGGAGTCGTATAATACACGGCGAATTAGCACTGAAGTTTATGCAGACTCATCAAACCAAGAATCCTTAACCCCAAGTGAAGAGCTGTCCATTATACGAGACAAAATTGAAAATTATGTCCGTCGCTATACAGCCAAGAATGGTATGGAGTTCAAAACCATTAATGGGGAAATTGTCAAAGAATTTGGCAAGTCACGCAAAGCAATGGCACTTGAAGAATTGAGGCGGGTGTGGGCATGGCTACAAAGCAAATATCCAATGAACGATTGAAAGCTCACATAGAAACTCTCGGCAATGCAGGCGAACTGAATGCACCTCCTGGATCGCGCCCTTGGGCGATCGCTGTAAGGCTGGAACTGCAATCAGCCTTACATGATGCTGCATTCAATGCTCAACAATTGAAAGCATGGCGCGATCTGATGAAGCAATTCTCTGGCTATCATCAGCTTGTTGACGAGCGTGGACAGCCATTCAAGACTTATGAGGAACTCTGCAAGGCTAAACCACCTTTTGGTTTGGGTTACGATCCGTCAGATATTGACAAAATCATTCAGGAATTAGCATCACCTAATGCAAAGACGTTTGAGCCTGAAGAAGATCGAGTTCAAGAGCAGGGAAGTCCGTCAAAATATTTGCCAAAATTTTCTAAGCTGGTTCAATCTTGTCCCGACCAGCCTATAAATGCAGTTAAGATTCAAGGAGTATTGCGGACTTGTTTAAGTAACGCACACATTTTGAGGCAATTGTGGCTAGACTTGGGATGGATTGAACGATTATCAGGTAATAAACGTGGTGATTACCAAATCACGGATCGGGGCAGAAAACTGGTCACAGATTGGTTGGAAAAAGTGCCATCTAGTAGTCTAAATGGCAGCTTATTTATAAGCATACCTCGTCATAACCCGAAGAAAGCTGGAGAGGCGCTAATTAAAGCTTTGGACTCCGAGCAACTCAAAGAACTTTACAGTCTAATCGGAGAATCTCTTGCGGTTGAAAACAACCCATAATAAAAACCCGGTTTCTTCAAGAAACCGGGTTTTTAATGAATTCGATAGCCCTCAACCAAACCTACAATTACTACCAGGTCGAAATGCCAGTCAAATCGCTATTTGCTAGTGGATTGCTGGGACTTGCAGCCGGAGGAATTAAGAGGCTGTTGTCATTTGCAGAGGTATTAGCAGTTGGAGAAATCCCACTATTAACTGTCATGCCGTCCAAAGGAATAATTGGCTGAGTTTCAGCGCTGGTTAGAGAACCCAACAAGCTATTAGTGTCGTAGATGAGGATGTCATCATCAGTTTCACTAAAGGTCATCATGCTTGGGATTGCACCGCCATGTAGCAAGATATCGTCGGGGATAGTATTGGCAGAATTTACTGTCAAACTAGCTGGATTAGTCGCTGCTGTTGATGGTTGTAAGCTGAGATTTGCGGGCGCGGGAGTCGTGTTATTTGGCTGACTAACAGAAAAAATGGCAAAAAACCCGGTTTTTTTGGTTTGGATGCGTCCAGGACTATAGGATTTAAGGGCGATCGACCTTACAGCCTTAAGGATGTAGCCACGGGAGCGCTGATGACCGAATTTTACCGCCATTTGCGATCGCAGCCAATTAAAGCTGAAGCGCTCAGAGAAGCTCAACTGGCAATGATCCACAAACAAATTTTAGTTAAAAACTGTCAATTGCGGGCAACTCAAGGCGCGATCGACATTAATCAAGCCACAAAAGTAACAAATGCAGATTTCTCTCACCCGAAGTTTTGGGCCGGATTTACTATCATTGGCAGTCCTTGGTAATAGGCGATATCGGCAGGGAAACGGCACAGCGCCGTCTCGGGTGCGATATCTGTAGGGAAACAACACGGCGCCGTGTCGGGTGCGATATCTGTAAGGAAACGGCACGGCAACGTGTCCAGCGCGCAGAGTATCCCTGACTACTATCTTTTTATGTCATAAATTTGCTATGAATAGCAAAACTAAACACTAGCGGGGCAAAACCTGTGGCCAAGTTTGATAAAATATTCAATTCAGAAGACAAATCCGAAGCAAGCTTAACTTTAGAAGAATCCGTAGCAGCGGTAGCACTTGTCGCAGCGGAGGCAAATTCCCCTGATACGGATGCTGATATCTTAGAAAGCATACTTTGGGAATCAGAAATATTTGCTGAATACTCGGAAGATGATATGTCAGCAATGTTTCAAAGACTCGCCGGTATTGTTGCCCAAGACGGTTTAGGAGCATTATTTAATACTGCTTGGGAATCCATGCCAGATGAGTTAGTGTTGGATACTTTTGCAATAACCGCAGCAATGTTTGTCGCAGATGGCGAAATATCTCAGAAGCACCAGGCTTTTCTTCAGGAATTCCAGCAAGCATTAGGTGTGGAAGACGAGGAAGCTGCAGAAATTATTGAGGATGTAACTGCTGCTTACTCGGAAGTAGAGGGCGAAGAGTCTGATTTCGATGCGGCATGGTACGTATCTCCTGAAGGCAATTTTAGCGTTCCCATTCCAGTTGACGAGGAACGAGGCGGTAAAATTGATGAGCAAGAAACCTGTGTCGCATTTTCTGACGACTTTGGCGTTTTGCTGAAAATTGATTATTTCCCTGTTGCTGGTGAAGTGGAAGAAACAATCGAGTCGGTTGGCGAGGAAGCTTATCTCAAGTCTTTTCTCGACAATTTTGTTTCTCAGGCAATTCTTGCTAATGTTGCCAACTCTAAGTTAGTCCACGCAGAATATTTAGAAGATGAAGAAGCTTATTTCGTGGTTTTAGATTTGCCTGCGGGTGCAACTCTCAGCGTACAAGAAAACGATGGTCCTGCTGCTCGGCTGGATGCCTACCGGGGACTTATGGCTTTTATCGCTGACGATTTTTGCTACACGGTAAGCTGTCAGCGAATTTATCAGGAGGGGGACGAATTGGGTTCCCTTGAGTCAGAAGTTGAGGGAATTATGAACAATATTTTTGAGTTTATTGAGACTATTGAATTCTCGGCACTCGAATGAACAAAACTTATTTAGGGGGGGCTAAAAACTAGGTTTATTTAGACCTCAAAAGTCTTTTTGCAAGAGGTTTAATAAAAGGCGTTGCTGCTTCACGGTATGAATCAACTTTTCGCTTGATGTTACAAAGCTCACCCGACTTGGCTTATAGCAATTCCGAAATCTTCCATTCATACCTTTATTCAGCAACGCCTAATAAAATAGTGCGATCGAGAACCGGGTTTTTTGACCCATTCTCGATCGCACTTCCAGAGACATTCACTCAACCAAAGTCGAGAGGCAGCAGCAATTAGCCGCCCTTTTCGACTAATTAGTAGTCTGAGCTTCCACCAATCTTTGCTTGAGTTCTTCCAGAGCACTCGCCCAGCGCGGATCTGGCTGCACCGAGCCGGAATCAGCGCTCGACACCGTTGTTGCTGACTGATTGCGGCGAGACTTGTTGTTGTCACCCCGACGGCGATTGCTTTTGCTGGAACCGCCTCCACCTTGGGTAGGAGGAGCCGAGCGCTGCTGTTGCTGCGGCGCAGGCACAGGCATGGGCACAGACGCCGATGCCGACACCAACTGCGGTGACTGCGGCGACGACTGCTGCTGATCTTCTTCGCCCTTCTCAGATTTACCCTTAGAACGGGGCAGAGCCTTCTCTATTTTCAGGGGGTTTTCTTTGAACATCAAGCCGTTGTATTTCTCAATAACTTGGTCGGCTTGTTCGTCGGTTAGCACAGTCACAAAACCGAATCCTCTGCATTTACCAGTTTTGCGATCGGTAATTACCTTTGTGGTAACAGATTCGCCCTCCGGTGCAAAAACTTCTTGCAATTCTTGGCGATCGAGTTCCTTGGGTAGATTGCCAACATAAAGACGAATAGACATGAAAAATTCCTCCAGACTTGGATTTTAATTAATTTGCTCGAACCGAATTACCTGAAGTCAACTGAATATTGACTTCAGGCAAACACCACATAACCCGAGAATTGGCGCATTCCTCCCACCAACCTTGACAGCTCCCTCCATCTTTTAGAACAAAAAGATGATTTACTCTGATAAGGCCGGAACTTAACCGCCGATGCAGAGAGCTTTTAAATCTCAGGTTGTTGTGTAAACTTTTAGTCATCACTCAAATGTTTAGGCTATTGGCTATTCTGTATTACTTGCTTCCGGTTTTGATTCAGAATGTTTATAGCCAGGGCCGTGTAGAAATTTATGTCCAAGGATGTGTCAATTGCAAGCGATCGGAATGCCAGTATTCAGTTTAATACAGTGATGGGTAAAATCGCTAACATTTTTTTAGCCAGTAATCTTACCTCGCTCCTAATGCTGAGAACTACTCACTTACCCGCTATCCCTTAAATCAGGCCCGGCAGAGTCCGAGCATTCTTTAAAGGTATCACAGCCTTGGTAACAGAGCTAGTTATTTAGGAAGATTTCAGTCTGAATTTAATGGAAACCACATCTGAATCACTTTTGTGAATTCATCCCGCACACCAAAAATAGCGATCGAAAAAAAACAGCCGACAAGCGGCTGGCTGTACTTGCTGTGTTGGGATGTTGACAATTTTTACGCAATGCCTTAACGGATGTTAGCCAACTGAAGTTATCGCGCTGTTTGGTTCAATCCAATTCCTGTAAACTAATGTAACAGAATGCTGGCAAAAAAGCAACTTTTCTTTACGAAGGAAGAAGGAACAAGACCGTAGGCTTTCGGGACAACTTAACGTCAAACCCTGTCACAGACTGCTGTTTGACTATTAACCCTAGATCCCCCCTAGCCCCCCTTAAGAAGGGGGGGACAAGAGTCTTCTCAAAGTCCCCCTTCTTAAGGGGGATTTAGGGGGATCTAGACTCGGCTACAACCCTGATTTTGACATGGTTTCAGGCTTAAGTTGACACTAATGGAGTGTAGGGTGCGCCACCAGCACCGAGAACATCGGGTAGGCTGCGCCACCAGCAGCGAGAACATCGCCCATCCGCTGCTTAACTCAAAACCGATCGAGGATTCGCGTTGTTGGCGACTCACGCCACAATCTGATAAATATTCCTCACCTTGGGCCCTGGATAATGATGTATGCGCCCCAAATAGCAGCAGCAAAAGCCAAAACCGCAGACCAAATCGGATGTCCGCTGTCACTGACTCTCCCTCCTTGACTGCGGAGACTTTCAAGGTCGATCGCCACAGTAGCACCCCGGCGCAGCCAACCAGTCGCCACAACAGATGTTCCGATCAAATCGCTAGGGCGAGTAGTCTCTTTGAACAAAAATGGCCACAAAGAGCCAATGTAGCCAAACCTCGAAACATAGTGCAACCTCACCAAACCCGTCGCCGTTTGCAAAATCAAATCTTGTCCCAGCCAATTACTCATACCCGATCGACCCAAAAGTTGCCCTTCCAGCCGCACTGGTTCAGCATCCAGCGGCAAACTATCGGGATTTGACAAAATTTCCGGCAAACTCGGCGAAGCGGTTTCTCGCGGTATAATATCCGGGAAGAAATAATTGATCCGCATCAAAGTACCGATGCTAAATCCGATCGGCAAACAGCCCCAAATAATTGATCGATCGCCCCAAAGCCAATCCAACTGCCAGATACTCGTCCTCGAAAAAATCCCCCCAATCAGCCAAAGCACCCCGACTATCGCCAAACTCATCGGAATTCCAAAAAACGGCGCACCTTGTAAAAATAGTTTTGAGTCTTTAAATTCGAGTATTGACTTAAACAGAGACAATTTTCCTTTCCTGGGTTGTTCTTGCACTCCCGCGTTTGCCAAATCTAACTCTGTCTCCAGTTGCCAGAATTGAGCATAAAGAGCCAACAGCTTCAAACGCTCTCCCAGCAAAGGATGGGCGCGGTTAACCGTCAACCAATTGCGCTCCTGATTGCTGACATCCCACAGCAAAATCTGTTCCAGCGGCGCGTGTAATGCAGCAGATCCAAGGGTTACAGCTTGTCCAACGCCTACAGGTAACAATAGATCGAAACTTTCCAGGAAAAAGCTAGTTTGTTTTTGCTGCTCGATATTAGCAGCAATGCCGATCGCAATTTTAGCCAGTGCCCGCGTCAAACCGTTAGGATTACCCGTAATTTCAGCAGCAGTGCGATCGCTAAAATACACTCTGCGGCGCGACACCCACAACATCGGCCAGCGCAACAACTTATAAATCCCGTAACTAATAGCAGAAATCGCAGCGGCCACAAATTTGACAGCAGAACGCAAAAACTCGATCGTCATTAAATCACACAACCGCTCTTGCCAGTGCGCCACCTGCCAATAAATCAAGTAAGGAATCTGAATCACCAGCAGCGCCAGGGACATCGGCGCAAAATCCCAGTGAGATATATGGCCCAACTCCCGCGCGAAAATAGTGGCAATTTCATCATCCGTCAATTGTTCCAACAGCCCGCGACTCACAGCAATCCGAGCAAAACGGGGCAAACAGCCGTAACTGAAAGCTACAGGAACATTCAGCGGCAAGAGTTTCAGCACCGGCACCGGCATATTTTGCTTGGTACAAAAACTTCGCATTACCCGACTAGCTTCCTTGCTGTGCTTGGATAAAACTGACCCGCGCAGGGTTTCGATGCCGCAAAACAGTTTCAGCAGCGCGTCTATCAGCCAGGGAGACGAGGCCAAAAGCAATCCAAAAACCATCTGAACAAAGGGAGTTGGATCGCGGTAAAAAAGCTGAATCGGCGCGAAAATAGGCAGTCTACTGAATATGTAAAGCTGAACCAACAGAGAATTAGTGTTTGTCAGCAGGAATTGCAGCACAAACCGGGCTAGGAAAAATAGGGCGATCGCACTTGCAACGGCTTGCAGCCGAAACTCCAGCAACTTCAGCGGTTTGAGGGGGCGCGGGCTTTTGGCGCGCCCTGCTTCGCGCCAAGTGAGTTGGTAAGTATCTGGGCTGGCGACTCCGGGGATATCTGTTGGGGAACCGGAACTATTTTCGCCGCTAATTTCTGTATCGGGTGCGGTTTCTGTAGGGGCGGTGCCCCCGTGCCCGCCCTCTGATGTCGGGCGAATCGGCGGTGTGGGGGGTGGAGGTGGCGGGGAAATATGTTGCGATTTGGCGTTCCCAGGCTCTACAGCCGGCTCTAAAGGTAAAAATCCTGTTTTTTTATCTGCGGTCGGTCGATCGCCCCCAAGCGATTTTTTCGGCGATTTAGTTCCGGCATCAAAGGCGACAAAGCCTGTTTCGGGGGGAGTTTCTGGGGATTTTGGTTTATTTTCCGGTGGTTTTGGGGGGCGAGGGGGGGTTAATTCTTTTAAAGCGCGATCGGCCCAAGTTTTGACTTGAGAGTTGGGACTTTTGGCGAGGGAAGAGCACAGGGCGATCGCCTTTTTCAGATTACCGGTTGCTTTGTACGCAGCCACTAACCCCATCTGCGCGCGGATTCCCGACGGCTGATTAGCTGCGGTTTGGGTAACTGATTCTAAAAGGGCGATCGCGGTGGGGTAATCCTGCTGTTTCAAAGCTGCTAGCCCAGCCTCTAGAGACTGTTTTGCAGATGAATCCGCCGGATTTGGATTAGTGGGAGGTGCCATGACTGTGCTTTCGCTAGCGTCCTTTCTAAGATAGCTTGGCTGGTCGATCGATAGCTGTTCTAACACAGCTCTATTTCTCTGTCACCAGTTGTTGCAATCTTTCCCGCAAGATACTTAAATAATTTCACTAAAATTATTTGTTTCTGAGATATTGCACCATCGCCACGATCCGGCAGGGGTTTAAACCCCTGCCTCAAAGCTAAAGTCCTCTAAAAGAGGACTGAAGAATTACGCCAATTTGTGGTTAAATACTTCCTTGCTCTTTTAGTCCGCGAAGGCGGACTTTGTTTGTATAGACGCGATTTCAATCGCCAGGTTTCAATCGCCGATTCAATCTAATTTTTGCTTATAATTAAATTAACACATCACCCCTACATTTATGCCAATTGACGACGAAGATTTTGAAAGCGAATCTATTAGCGACGATCGCAAACTGCAACTCTTCACAGACAGACACGAATTTACCCAGCGATTTGCCTTTTATGTAAACGACGACCCGCCTCCCGAACAAATTTTGTATTTTTTCGGGGATGGAGGTAACGGCAAGTCATTGCTGCTAAAACACTTGGAGTTTCACTGCTGCAAAAGATTTGCACCGGAGGTGTGGCAAAAATGGCGCGAACTCCCTGAATCGCAAGCCGCCGAAGTTGCTAATTTCGTCCGCTATGCAGCAGCTAAAACCTACACTCCCATCCCTGCCGTCAGACACGATTTCGGATTGATACCGATTAAAGAAGATAAACCGCAAGATAGATTTTACGGCTTGCTGATGCTGCGGCGAAATATTGCAGCAGCAACTAAGAAATATAAATTTAAATTTTCCAATTATGACTTTGCTTGCTTTTGGTATTTGCTGAACAAAGGCGAATCACAGGCAACTCTCAACCAACTTTTCCCCGATGATGTGGCGGAATTGGTGGTACCTATAGTTGAAACTTTTGCAGATTTTCCGGTGGTGGCGCAAGCTGTAGCTGTGCTGAAAGGGATAGATAAATTCGGCGGAATTAAGCGGGCGATGAAATTAATTCAAAATCGCTTGGGCGTCAGCGATGAAAAGGCGGAGGAAATTCGCCGTCTAGATATTGATACTGAGTTAACCGACTGTTTGCCGAAATTGTTCGCTGGGGATTTGAATGCGGCAATGGCTGGCAAAAATAAACCCGATCGCCTCGTGATGCTGTTCGATACTCACGAGAAAATGTGGGATGAAAAACGCAATTCTCAGGGCGCAACTTTTTGGTATCAAGATGAGTGGTTTCGGCGGTTGTTGAGGGCATTGGATTACAAATTGGGGATTGTAGTTGTTGTGGCGGGGCGAGAGTGTCCGGTGACGCAATTGCGGTGGCCGAATGCGTCGAGGTTTCCGATTCCCGCAGATTATATAGATGCACAATTGGTATGGCATTTGTCGCCGGATGATGCGAGGGATTACTTGCACAAAGTGAAGATTGACAAGGCTGATTTGGCAGATGCTGTGATTAAATATGCCAGCCTCAATCCCGACGATCCTTGGGAGAATTTGCAGGTACATCCGTTTTATTTGGGTTTGTGCGCGGATGTGATGGTGGCAGAAAGAAGGCGGGGAATTGAGTTGCTGTCGTCAGCTTTTGCGCGGATTCCGAAGTTGGAAAATAAGACGGCGGAGTTAACGGATCGGTTGCTCAGTTATGTAGATCGTGAAGTGCGATCGGCGGTGCATTCGCTGAGTGCTTGCCGCGCTTTTGATGAGGATTTGTACATAAAATTGGGAGCAGGTTGTCACTTCCAGGCAAGTAGTGCAAATTTTGAGATGTTGACGGGTTTTTCCTTTGTGTGGAAATCGCAGAAGCGGGGGGATAACTGGTATCGGATTCATGATTTATTGCGACGATTGGATGCCGATCGGGACGATCCGAAAACTCGCAAAGCTCATGAAATTTTAGAGCGGCATTACCGAGAAGTGGGGAATGTGGCGGAGGCAATTTTTCATGCTAATCGCTTGGATTGGCAGCGGGGTGTAGAAGAATGGAAAGAGGTGTTTGATGAAGCTTTGAGAAAGAGTCGCTATAAGGAATGCGAGGCGCTGCTGGAAGTTAGAGATGAGTTGTGGATTAAAAGTGATTATTGGCTTGGTAGAGTTTCGCGATCGGAGGGAGATTACTATGCTCAGTTTGCTCGATATGTAGAGGCAAAACAAGAATATTTAGAGGCAGTTGCAGCCTGTAATTCTGCTTTACTTATTGCACCGGATGATATCAATGCTCTCAACAACAAAGGGAATGCGCTAACAAGTCTGGGTGAATTACAAGCAAAGCTAAGTGAATTTGAGGCGGCAAAACAGTATTACTTTGAGGCGATCGCAGCCTTGAATTCTGCTTTACTTATGGCACCGGATTTTATCATGGCTCTCAAAAACAAAGGGATGGCGCTGCAAAGTCTGGGTTATTTGCAAGCAAAGGTAGGTGAATTTGAGGCAGCAAAACAGTCTTACTTTAAGGCGATTGCAGCCTGTAATTCTGCTTTACTTATTGCACCGGATGATATTTGTGCTCTCAACAACAAAGGGAATGCGCTAACAAGTCTGGGTTATTTGCAAGCAAATATAAGTGAATTTGAGGTGGCAAAACAGTCTTACTTTGAGGCGATCGCAGCCTGTAATTCTGCTTTACTGATTGCACCGGATTATATCAATGCTCTAAAAAATAAAGGGATTGTGCTAACAAATCTGGGTTATTTGCAAGCAAAGCTAAGTGAATTTGAGGCGGCAAAACAGTCTTACTTTGAGGCGATCGCAGCCTGTAATTCTGCTTTACATATCGCACCGGATTATATCAATGCTCTCAACAACAAAGGGAATGCGCTGCGAAGTCTGGGTTATTTGCAAGCACAGCTAAGTGAATTTGAGGCAGCAAAACAGTCTTACTTTGAGGCGATTGCAGCCTATAATTCTGCTTTACATATCGCACCGGATTATGTTTTTCCTCTCAAGAATAAAGGAATTGCGCTGCGATCTATTGGTGATTTGCAAGCACAGCTAAGTGAATTTGAGGCAGCAAAACAGTCTTACTTTGAGGCGATCGCAGCCTATAATTCTGCTTTACATATCGCACCGGATTATATTTCGGCTCTCAAAAATAAAGGGATTGCGCTGCGATCTCTGGGTGATTTGCAAGAAAAATTATCTGAGAGACAGGAAGCACTAAAGAATTGGCAAGAGGCGCTGTCCATGTTCGATCGCTCTTTAGCCATTGCCCCTAATCGCGATTGGGTTCGCAATAGACGCGATGCGCTGCAAGAATCTCTCAATAATTTGGGTGAGGATACTGTCAGCAGTTAGCTCGATCGCAATGAGTAAAGATGCGGCATTCATTCCCTGCCTTAAACCGAAAGCCCGCCAGGGAATGAATTCCCTGGCTAATAGCAAAAGTCCTCTAAAGAGGACTAATGAATTCTTCAGTCCTCTTCAGAGGACTTTAGCTTTGAGGCAGGGGTTTCAACCCCTGCCGGACTGCCGGACTCAGGGACAAAGCGTTAAAGGCCCGCCCTCGAATTTAGCTATTTAACCTTGCAGCTTACCGCCCAGATTTTCTCGGCGATGTACCATCAGCCCGCTTCCGACGGATCAGCACGCTCATCACCTGCTTCGGATTCGCCGCACGTTGTACCGGACTCCAATCGCCCACTTCTGCAAATCCCAGCCGATACAAAGTGAGTATGGTTTCCCGGACACCCTTGGGCGAACCGACAACCGTTAACAGCACCACTTCCTGTTCGCATACTGCTGCTGAGTCGTCATTTGGGCGATCGAATTTGTTGTCGTCAGGCACGAATTCCTGTGACATAATATGTTCTCCTGGTTTTGGGTTTTCTAGAAAAACCCAAAAACCCAGCCGCCCCGCATTTCAACACATAGCAGGGCGGCTACAGAGGATGTTAAGATACTCCGTTAGCCTCCAGACTGCTAGTCCCAGTTTGGCGGTTATGCTGTCCATTGCTGTTAGCGCAGCTTTGGGCAGTGCAACTAGATTTTTGGGCGACGCGGGCTGCCTCCTCTACAAGCAAGCAACCTCTCACTTCAAAGCGTAGCCGCAGAGGGGGGCCGCCGTCAATCGATTTTAGATTTTAGATTTTGGATTTTGGATTTTGGATTTACTCGTTACCAGCGTCAGCGGCTGGAAACCAGTTAGTTGGGCCGAAATGCTAAATTAAAAGTAATGTTGCTTTAGTACAACCATGTCCAAACGACTCACCATTGCCCAAGCACAGCAGCAGCTTCCAAACCTACCCCAAGAACTTATCAATGAGCCTATCATCATCACTCAAGATGGCGTTCCCGTTATGGCTGCAATGAGCTACACGCATTTGACTGAACTGTTAGAAACCTTAGATATTCTCACCGATACAGAATTCGTTACCAAATTGCGTCAAAGCATTACCCAAGCACGCCAAGGCGAAACTATTTCCTGGGAAAATGCCAAAGAAAAATTGGGGCTATGAATCACGAAGAAAATGCGATCGAATATGAGATCCAGCTTACGCCACTGGCACTGGAAATGTTGGAGGCAGTCAAAGATCGACGAGAACAGGAAAAATTGCGCGATCGCATCGATCGACTAAAATTTGAACCACAAAAGCAAGGCAAAGCCCTTGTAGATAACCTATCAGGATTTCGCAGCATCCGAGCTGTTGGACAGCGCTATCGTATAGTTTATCAAGTCGAACAAGATCGAGTTGTAGTTGTTGTCGTGGGATTAGGGAGACGTAAAGATGGTGACAAAAAAGACATTTACACCATCTTAGAAAAACTGTTAGAGCCGTGATTGTAACTTCTTATATCCGGCGTATTTAAGCCGAATATAGCAATCCTAAATCATTCATGTAAATTTGTAGGGGTAGTGCCAAGAGTGCCTACCCCCTATCTATCGGGGCAACCACGGGGGGATTGCCCCTACAATAATTACGCGAATGATTTAGGGTTGCTATAAATATCATTTGTATGGACACAACAGTGTTGTGTCCTTTGCCTGCGGTAATCTCACTCCTCGCTAACAGCTAAACCAGAAACCACAGGGGCGATCGCATTTAACTTCAACACAGGATGCTCCCCTTCCACCTGGCGGCAATTCCACTCATTTCTAAACAGCAAAACCGGCCTTCCCCAAGTATCTTTCACCGTCACCGTATTAAACAGCCGCCCCACTTTTTCCAGCGCCTCCCAACCGCCGTCAACCCAACGAGCTACACTGTAAGGCAACATATCGATAGTTGTTTCCACATTATATTCCGACTGCATTCTGAACTGCACAACTTCAAATTGCAACTGTCCGACAGCCGCCAAAATTGGCTCGCGTTTCGACTCATCAACCGAGTACATAATTTGCACTGCGCCTTCTTCCTGCAACTCAGAAACGCCTTTGCGGAACTGCTTAAACTTAGAAGGATTGGGATTTCTCAAAAAAGCAAATAGTTCGGGAGAAAAACAGGGAATCCCTTCATATTCCAGTTTTTGACCGGTGTAAATAGTATCCCCGATCGCAAATACCCCCGGATTGTTCAAACCGATCACATCACCCGGATACGCAACCTCGATCGACTCGCGATCCTGAGCAAATAACTTTTGAGGTCTTGACAAACGCACCGTTTTACCGCTGCGAGCGTGAGTCACGTTCATGTCCTTTTCAAACTTGCCCGTACAAACCCGAATAAACGCCACCCGATCGCGGTGTCTCGGGTCCATATTCGCTTGCAATTTGAACACAAACCCGGTAAAGTCTTCATAAGTTGGCGGCAAGTCTCCGGCGCTGCTCTTGCGGGCTATCGGCTTCATAGCGTAATCTAAAAACGCATCTAAAAACAGTTCGACCCCAAAATTGCTCATCGCGCTGCCAAAGAAAACAGGCGTCATTTTTCCAGCCCGAACCAAGTCTAAATCGAGTTCAGTTCCTAACTCATCCAGCAGTTCTAACTCTTCTTTGAGCTGATAGTAAAGGTCTTGTTCCAACAAATCTTCAATGCGCGGATCGCCCAATTCGATGACGGTATCAACAGCAGCACGAGAACCGTGTTTAGCCCGCTCGAATAAGTGAATTTTGCGCGCCCTGCGATCGAAAACACCTTTAAAGCGATCGCCCGTACCTATCGGCCAATTTACCGGATAAGTCTGCAACCCCAATTCCTTCTCAATTTCGTCCAACAAATCCAAAGGTTCTCTGCTAGGGCGATCGAGCTTATTAAAGAAAGTAAAAATAGGCAAACTTCGCAGCTTACAAACTTCAAATAACTTCCGAGTTTGCGGTTCCAAACCCTTAGCAGCATCCTCAAGCATCACTGCATTGTCAGCCGCCGCCAGAGTTCGATAAGTATCTTCGCTAAAATCTTGGTGTCCCGGAGTATCGAGCAGATTAATGTGATATTTTTTATACTCAAACTGCAAAACAGTAGAAGTAATAGAAATTCCCCGCTGCTGTTCCATCGCCATCCAGTCAGAGGTAGCGTGTCGCTGAGCCCGCCGCGCTTTCACAGAACCTGCTTCGTGAATTGCACCTCCGTACAGCAGCAGCTTCTCTGTCAAAGTAGTTTTACCCGCGTCGGGGTGCGAGATAATAGCAAAGTTGCGCCGGCGCTCAACAGCAGTTAGCAGTTCAGTTTCGAGTTCAGTGGTCATTACAAATTAGGTAGGGGAATCATCACCCGATCGCCATTATAGCCTGTGCTACAGTTGCTATTAAAGGTAAAATTATCACTAAAGTCAAGGAAGAAAAATAATATGTACGACTCTGACAAGCGAAAGCTGCTATCACTGGTGTGCCACGGGGCGATTTTTTTCAGCACGTTACTGTTCTCGATAGGAGCGCCGATCGCTGTATTGTTAGTATCAGATGACCCCGTTGTCAAAGAAAATGCCACAGAAGCCATCAATTTTCACCTTAATGTATGGTTTTACAGCATCGTGATTGGGGTGTTAACAGTCATCACTCTCGGTCTTGCTGGCTTTATTTTAGTGCCCCTAGGTTATCTGGTGCACTGGGGACTGACAATAATGGCTATCCTCCACGTTTTGCAAAATCCTAACCAACCTTACCGCTACCCTTTTATTTTCCGAATAGTTTAGACAGCAAATCGCGCTTCACCATCGATTTCAAAAACCCGATTTCTTCTTGAAGAAACCGGGTTTTTAAGTGTTTTATAACTCACATTCGTTACCCCCAACTGGCAAATACACTGCTTAAGTGACAAAGAGGGTTGATTATAGCCTTTATCAGAAAGATGAGGTACTATAGGGCATAGGGCATAGGGCATAGGGCATAGGGCATACCTCACTTTTTTGAGAACCGCTGTATCGGAGACAAGATTTAGTAACACAAATTAAAATTTTGTCTAACTAAGCATCATTCAGTTGGGGATGCCCGAAAATTGAACTAACATCATGAGCTCAATCTTCTTAATCCATAAAACTTCAAAAATTAGAGCCAAATAAACTATTAATTCTAGCTGTTAAGCTAATCCGCCTTTAAATTGCATGGTAAAATAAACTTTCACTTTTGTGCGGTTAGTAGGAAAGCCCACCTTCAACACACAATTTAAATGCACAACAGCTTATCTTTGGCATTGAAAATGGTGCAACACCTCTGTTTAAACTTACATCTTGCACCATTTTCAAGAACAGGCAAGATGCCTGTTCCACAAGAGATGAATTTTATTGTGGAACAGGCATCTTGCCTGTTCCTAAACAAGTAATTGAAAATGGTGCAACATCTCTGTTTAAATGAATGTGGGTAGCTGGGTAAGTGATGCCGAACCCTCATCTGCCTAAAGTCGCAATGGTGTCTTCACCATGTTGCAGGGCTATTGCTGAGGCTAAGTTCATCTTCAGTTGATGCCGGTTCCCAAACTATCCTAAAGCCTTTGGGTTATTTCGCGGAGTTAGGGCGGATGTTCGATCGCTCCGAACCATCATTTTTTCTTTAGCTGTGCTATTTTTGCATCGGGCGATCGTTTTATTGAAATTGTCCACCAATTCTATCTCCACCAGGAGTTTTAAAACTTAATACAATATTTTTCCAATAAAAATCCCGCTCTTGTGGAACGGGAAAGCCATCAGGGTGCATCTATATATATGTCAGTATAACTCATAGGGGGTATAACCCCTCGTAGCTTTATCGAATCTTTACAATCACAAAATTTTTGTAAAGATGGAAGTTTTTATTTGACTGATCAGCCGTTTTATGAAATTAAAATGGAAAATGCTGACATTTATAAAATCAAGTGAGTTTCCTCTGAATAATCAAAACTTTAAGCTCCCTTACCATGCTTCGGCAAATGGTGGAGCTAATACCATAAGAGGGCTACATTTGCGATAAATACCGCTAACTTAAGTACAGTGAAACAGTTAAAATTGCATACAGTCCGTCGCCAGTCCGCTAAAGAGTAAGGTTTGAGGCTTGACACTTAGAACTTGGTCTAATAAAAATTCCACAATTTTTACTTGGGTTTCTAACAAATAAGATTCGCAAATTTCTCTAAGACTTGATGATTCGTCAGTGCAAAAAGCAAAGCGATAGAAGTTAGTGTCAAGAGGGAAGCAACAAAAATTTTGTAAAGGACAATTGCGATTAAACCAGGAGCGCGATGTTTCTTCACCTCAATTATCGGAATATAAATAATGTGCGATCGCCTGGTTAGCCTGTTTGGGATTGAAAACTAAAAATTTAGTAGAGTGCGTCAGCAATTAGCTAATCAATTCTAGAAAAAATAACGCGCTGCTGACGCACCTTACTAAGGTTGAGGATACCGTTGTGCTAAGAAAGAGATAGCAGCAGCCCGATCGCCCAAATCGCCATCCAACCTCGCCGCCAACAAATCATCCAACATTCGTTTAAACCCAGGCCCCGGCTTATAACCCAAAGCCTTCAAATCGTTGCCATTTAAAGGAGGCTCAACATTCGCCCACCTGGTGAGATATTCCCAAATTTGACGGCGTGCACTTCGCGGACTTTGCAGGGCGATCGCAATTAACACCGGCAACTCATAATTTCTCAACAGCAGCACCAATTGACTCGGCAACTCGCACTTAGGCAAATTCTCTGCTAACTGGTTCTTTCCGGCTTCCAACACTTCCAACCGCTTAATGCTGTCAGCGGGTAACTGAAGATTTGCAGCCACCTTGCCGCGATATTCCGGTGCTAAATAAGCTATCAAAACTTCCAGTCGCATCTGCCAATCGGGAATATTGATAATGGGGAATGGGGAATTGGGAATGGGGAATTGGGAATGGGGAATTGGGAATGGGGAATTGTCTCTTCCTTCTTCCTTCTTCCTTCTTCCTTCTTCCTTCTTCCTTCTTCCTTCTTCCTTCTTCCTTCTTCCTTCTTCCTTCTTCCTTCTTCCATTCAAACACCGATCGAGCAAACGGAGTTGCCGCCACAACTCCCGATCCAACTCCAAACTAGGATGAATGCAGCGCAAAGCCTGCAAATCTCCCAGCATTTGCAAAGCAACTTTCCAGTAAGGAGCTTGCAAAATGTATTTCAATTCGCTTTTGAGGCGAGTTTCCAAAGCCGGAGCTCGGCCGTTTTCCCCCTGAATTCTGTAATAAATCCCGCTGGCCAAAGCGTTGCGGATGTATCCTTCCGTCTGCGCCTCAATTTCAAATCCCAACCGCACCGCAAACCGCACAGCGCGATAAATTCGCGTCGGATCTTCGATAAAACTATTGGCGTGCAAAACTCGAATTTGCTTCGATTCCAAGTCCAGCAAACCGCAAAAAAAATCTAACAATTCGCCGCTGCGAGGAACACCCAACCGCACAGCCAGCGCATTAATTGTAAAATCCCTGCGGTACAAATCTTGGCGAATTGAACTCGCTTCAACTTCAGGATTTGCAGCCGGATAAGGGTAAAATTCAGTGCGAGCCGTAGCGATATCCACCCACAGCGAGCCGAAAGCAGAGTCTTTGTGCCACAAAAGCGCGGCGGTTTGAAATTGACCGTGAACGTCCAAACGCGAGTCGGGGTAAAGTTTTTGCAGCGATGAAGCTAACTCGACACCAGCACCGGAATCGTCGGAACCGCACTTTCCATCGACAACCAAATCGATATCTGTCAGCGCCAGTGTATCATCCGTGGTTAAGAGTAAATCCCGGACTGCTCCACCCACAATATAAAGTTGCCAGCCGCGATTTTGGGCAATATTGGCCGCGATCGACAATAATTGCCATAATTCGGGACTGATGCGCGATCGCAACAACTGCTCAACCGATTCGGGCATGACACAATAAGACAATTCTGCATTGCTTCCCCTGTCTCGCGCTTTTTGCTGGTGCAATTCCCGCAACACATCAGTCCGGGTAACAATTCCCACCAGTTGACCGTTTTCCAATACTGGCAAGCGCCCGATATCGTATGTCACCATTAAAGATTCAATTTCCGGCAGCAAGGTATCTGGGGCGATCGTTTTTAACTGCGGACTCATGTAACCCTTGACGGGGGCGTGACTGAAACCGTGGTGCAGGGCAATGTCAATGTCGCGGCGCGAGATAATGCCGGCGAGTCGATCGTCCGCATCGACCACAGAAAGCCCCGAATGTCCGTAACGTAGGAGGATACGGTGAGCTTCCCCCACCGAAGTTTCCGGGCGAATACTCCGCACCGGAGACGACATCAATTCGCGCGCTGTCGGAGGGTGGGGAATTTGAGTTTTGAGTTCGTCAGCTAACTGATTTAAAGTCAGCAGGGGGTCAACATCGCGGGTGGCGAGGGAAGCGGCGCGGGCGTGGCCTCCGCCACCGAAGGGTTTGAACAATTCGCTGAGGTTTGTTCCTTCGATGCGCGATCGACCGATAATAGTTAATCGATTGGAAACTGGCGATGCGGGATCGATGTTGCGGTTGTTTTCGTTTTCGCCAAATTTATAAACATTGCCTAACAGCAGAGCATCAGTTTCAGTTAAATCGAGCAAGCGAGAAGCCAGCGAAGAAAGTCCCGGAACGTAAGCTTCAGTAGATAGCAGCACCCAGGCTACGCTGTAACCGTGCAAAGTTTCCGATCGCAAATTATTCAGCGCTTCTCTGAGCAAATCTTGCAATTGAGGAGACAAACCGGGTTCTACATATTCAGCGATTACCCGCAAACTTGCTCCCTGTTCCATCAACCACGCCAAAGCTATTGCATCTCGCGCAGTTGCGCCGTCAAAGGTAAGGGAACCTGTATCGACGTGGATGCCGAGGGCCATGACTGTTGCTTCCGAAGGCAGAAGGCGAGATGCTGTATCGCTGTTTTCTGCTTGATTTTTGAGCTTTTCGACAATTAATGTAGTTGTGGCTCCGACTGCTTCGATTTGGTTAACAGTGGCGCGGATGTCTGAATCGGCCTGTAGGTGATGGTCGAAAACCGCTATTTCGCTCAGGTGTGGCAAATCCAGCCACTCGGCGGCTTTTCCCAAACGATCGCGCCCGGAGGCATCAACTATACTAATCGATCGAATTTGTTGGGGATTTACCGATCGGCGTTCAATCAGTGGGTACTCGTCGCGGTGTAGCGCCAAAAAATCCCGCACTGTCGGGTGACACCCGCCCGTCAATACGATTCTGCTACCGGGGCGCAGCACGCAAAGTCCCACCGCCGCCCCCAAGGCGTCAAAATCTGCTGTTGTGTGGCACAAAACTAAGTCCATAGCCGAAAATCCCGCATCTCTAACTCAAACAGTAGCAATTTCTCGCCCTCTGAAACCGGATGTGTCGATCGGGCTTTAACTTAACCTTTCCAGTTTTCTGTCGTGTAGCGAACAATGATAAAATTGATCAAAATCTCAAGAGCCGCTGACGCCTGTTCGCGCAACGCCCGAATTTGCACGGGTTCTTTCGTATCAATCAACCGACAATCTCTCGATCGACTATCGGGAAACTGTCAAAAACTAGAATTTGGAAGATTTTTTTCGGTTCTGGGAAACTATTTCGGATCAACGCACGGTTATATCGAAAGGAGAAAAGATGTTATCAATTCTGTTTCAAGTGGTTTTACTGGGTCTGGTACTGCTGTCTTTTGTGATGGTCGTTGGCGTGCCAGTTGCTTATGCCTCTCCCCAAAACTGGAATCAGTCTAAATCCCTGATTTATGTCGGGTCTGGTCTCTGGTTTTTGCTGGTTATTGCAGTGGGTGTATTGAACTTTTTAGTCGTTTAATTTCACCCAAGTTTATCGAATCTAGAAGGTAAAAGATAGAAGGATGAAGGCATTCACCAGCGATTGAAAGGCATTCGGCAGAAGCTAGGAATTTTCTAGACCGCGCGACTCTGTATGTTTTTGCACTTGAGATTCAGATGAGATGCTGCTGCTTTCTGACTTTTGCCTTCTCACAAACAAAAATCTAAAATCTAAAACCTAAAATCTAAACTAGAGCACTATGACTGTTTTCGAGGGAACTTTTACTCACACCGAATCTTTGCGGTTTGCTATTGTCATCGGTCGTTTTAACGATTTGGTGGTTAACAAACTTTTGGAGGGATGTCAAGATTGTTTGAAACGCCACGGAGTTGATATTAATCCTCATGGCTCTCAGGTGGACTTTTTTTGGGTTCCGGGAAGTTTTGAGATTCCTTTGGTGGCGCGCCAGGCTGCTCTTTCTCACCGCTACGATGCGGTAATCTGTCTGGGTGCGGTAATTCGGGGCCAAACTCCTCATTTCGATTTTGTGGCTGGTGAGGTTGCTAAGGGAATTGCTGCTGCTGCTTTTCAGACAGGGGTCCCGGTGATTTTTGGGGTGGTGACGACTGACACGATGCAGCAAGCTTTGGAAAGGGCTGGAATTAAAAGCAATTTGGGCTGGAATTATGCGATGAGTGCTTTGGAAATGGGCACTTTGATGCGCCAAGTTAAGGGTTTGGGAACACAGTCTTACGATCGTCGATTAACTACTGGGTCTGCTGCTCAAGTGCTTTCGGGTGAAGCAAATTTGGCGATCGCCCCGGATGTATCGTCGGATCAAATCCCCACGTAAGTTGGGCTAGCAGTATTTTTAAGCTAAAAAGCATCAAGATTTGCATCGGGAAAAATCTTAAGACTCTTGTGGGGTGGTGATTATGCCCGCCCCCAAGGTAAAAAATTCCACCCTGGGCCGAGCGACAAATTAGACCAATATCTTGCCAATTGGAAATGGGCACTTTGATGCGTCAAGTGAATCGTTTGGGCGGAAATTCTTACGCTCCATTACCTGCGTCTGCTGCTGTTCAAGTGCTGTCGGGCGATCGCCCCTGATGTATCATCAGATAAAATAGTGTAAGTTGGGTAGCAGTCTGGGGGTATAAATTTGATGGAATTGCGTACTTTTAGCACCTGTAGGTAACAAAAGCGATGACTGTTGTAACTGCGAAAAGATTCTCTATCGAAGAATATCACCGTTTGGGAGAACTGGGATTTTTCGGTCCCGATGACCGAGTTGAATTGATTCGCGGAGAAATTATAAATATGGCTGCTAAAGGTAGGCTTCACTCTGTTTGTAACAGTCTTTTACTTGAGGAGTTAGTCATTTTATTGGCAAGACGCGCTCGCTTGCGCGTACAAGAGCCGATTATTTTGTCTGCTACTGATAGCGAACCAGAACCTGATGTTGTTATCGCCCGCAATCGCTCTGATAATTATTTATCTTCTCACCCTGAAGCTGCGGATATCTTGTTGGTAATTGAGGTTTCTGATTCTACTTTGAAGTACGACCAGAGAACTAAGTTATCTCTTTATGCGGAAGCTGGGATTTCTAATTATTGGATATTTAATTTAGTTGATAATCAACTGGAACTGCACAGCGAACCTTATCAAAAAAGACAAGGTGATTTCAATTATCGATCTAAACGAGTTGTTCTGCAAAATGAGACTGTTGTAATTCCGGGTTTTCCCGAATTGTCTCTGGATTTATCTTTGGTATTTCCAGCCTAATTTAAAAATACGATACAATCAAAATTTATAAAACCCATTTGATATCTTGAGGACGATCGCTCACAACGGTCGATCGCCTAGATACTGATTTCAGATTCAGTCGATCGGCGCGATCGGTATTTTGACATTGTGGGTCACATAAAATAGCCAACTTCACTTCCTATGTCAAGTCTTTTCCGTATTTTACGGAAAAGACTTGTGTCATCTTCTAGCTTTTCGCATACTAATCACCAGACAGAGGAAACCACAACATGATCCAAACCATATCCAAAACAATCACGTTTGATGAGTTCGTTGCTTGGTATCCAGAGAACTCTGTCCACAAGTACGAACTACACAATGGAGTAATTGTCGAAATGCCTTTAGGAACCGGCGACCATTCGGATGTTACGGGTTTTCTTTCCAGTGAAATCAATTTTGAAATCAGGCGACTGCAATTGCCTTACTCAATCCCTGGTGATTGCCTGCTCAAACCCGTCCATAACGAATCAGGCTACCAACCAGACGTAATTGTCCTAGACAGAACTGCACTTGCAAGCGAACCTCGCTGGAAAAAAGAATCCGTCATCACGATGGGGTCTTCGGTGCGAATGGCTGTAGAGGTTGTCAGCACGAACTGGCAAGATGATTACCTGGTTAAAGTAGCTGATTATGAAAGATTGGGTATCCCAGAATATTGGGTTGTGGATTATGCTGCTTTGGGCGGCAGACGCTTCATTGGCAATCCGAAACAACCTACTATCTCGGTTTACCAGTTGGTTGACGGGGAATATCAAATCAGCCAGTTTCGGGGAGATGACACAGTTGAATCGCTGGCGTTCCCAGAGTTGAGGTTGACTGCTGAGCAGATTTTTCGAGCCGGTCTGCCGAAATAGCGAGTAAAAATTATGCAAAGGGCGATCGATTTTCTATGTGACGATCGCATACGGACACGACAACAGTTCAGAGCTTACACCTACACCTTGCAAGTTGTCAAATTGTGTGATACCATAAAACGTTCTCGAAAATAGCGCAACAGCAAATATTACGGCATGGCAACGAAGCCAACGATCGCATTTACTCACCTCGGCTGCGAAAAAAATCGCATCGATACCGAACACATGATTGGCTTGCTGGCTCAAGCGGGCTATCAAGTCGATTCTAATGAAGAATTAGCCGATTATGTTGTAGTCAATACTTGCAGTTTTATCCAAGCGGCGCGAGAAGAGTCAGTCCGCACCTTGGTAGAATTGGCAGAAGCTAATAAAAAAGTAGTCATCACCGGCTGCATGGCACAGCATTTTCAGCAGGAATTGCTGGACGAATTGCCGGAAGCAGTCGCAATTGTCGGCACTGGCGACTATCACAAAATAGTCGATGTTATGCAGCAGGTGGAAAAGGGCGATCGAGTTTCCCTCGTCTCCTCAGAACCTACTTACATCGCTGACGAAACTACTCCCCGCTACCGCACCACATCGGAAGGTGTCGCTTATCTGCGAATAGCAGAAGGCTGCGACTATCGCTGTGCATTTTGCATTATCCCGCACTTGCGCGGAAATCAACGATCGCGGACGATCGAATCTATCGTCGCGGAAGCTCAGCAATTGGCGTCGGAAGGGGTAAAAGAAATTATCTTAATTTCTCAAATTACCACCAACTACGGCAAAGATATTTATGGCGAACCGAAACTAGCTGAACTACTTCGCGCTTTGGGTAAAGTAGATGTGCCTTGGATTCGGATGCACTACGCCTATCCTACAGGTTTGACTCCGCAAGTTGTCGCAGCCATCCGCGAAACGCCCAACGTTTTGCCGTATTTGGATTTACCCCTGCAACACTCGCACCCGGAAATTCTGCGGGCGATGAATCGGCCTTTTCAAGCTGGGATTAATGATGCTATAGTCGATCGGCTCAAAGCAGCACTTCCCGGCGCCGTGATGCGGACAACTTTTATTGTCGGCTTCCCCGGCGAAACCGACGAACACGCAGCACATTTGCTGGAATTTGTCAAGCGCCACGAATTCGATCACGTAGGAGTTTTTGTATTTTCGCCAGAAGAAGGAACCCCAGCCTTCAGCTTGCCCCAGCAAATACCTGCAGAAATAATGGAAATGCGGCGCAATTCGGTAATGGCGGCACAACAACCTATATCATTGAAGAAGAATCAAGAGTCTGTCGGTCAGGTAGTTGATGTCCTGATAGAACAAGAACAACCAGAGACAGGCGAGTTGATTGGTAGATCCGCTCGGTTTTCCCCAGAAGTAGATGGACTCGTCTATGTGACAGGAGAAGCCCGGCTGGGTTCAATCGTATCTGTGAAAATTACTGGTGCAGATGTCTACGACCTCTACGGTCAAGTGTAAGTGTTGCTGGAACTGTCGCGATCGGCGGTGTGGCGAACAAAAACCGGACACCAGCCACAAATGATTAGCAGATTGTGCAGCAAAAGTAACGGTTAGTACACAATTGTGCAAAGATATGTAGCAAAGGGGTTCTAAACTTTTTTAGCCCCTATCTGGCAATCGACCCTCCCCGTCGGGGTGCGGTAATCTCTACAGAACATCGGAAAATTTTAACGAATTTAATGTTTTGTTTCTGAATGTAAAGAGTTATGATGATAACAAGCCAGAAATAAGCGGGGATAATTTGAGATTGCTTCGCCGTCCGCCCTACACCACAACGGTATCCCGAAAGAGTGTTGAGATGGATAGGCGGTAACGGTCGCCCCATCCCCTGCTCAATCCCGCAGGCGACGGATTGCGGGATAGCGCCTGAACCAAACAACCTGTTACTACTATGTAGTGAAGTGGGGCTGGTCATGATCCTCACTATAAAATGCCTAAGAGGAAAGCTTGCAAGTACCTCAAAGGAAGTCCAATGTCCTGTTTTAAGAATGTTGGAAGCCTATAACCCAACCCCTGGCGGTTGGTATCGGTGATGTCACAAAATCAAAGACGGCTGTCGAATTGGTAAATTTAGTCACCATCGACGGAGCTGCCCTATACTCGATTGCTATTTAAGAAGGTGCGCGCAGGCGCAGCACCATAAAGAACTCTTATGAGTTCCTGCCCTAAAGCAGAAATCCGCATCCGAGTTGGGCAACTTAGAAGGCTAAGACTCGTTATTAGGAGCATTAATGAATTTATTGTTTGAAGGCTTAGGTCTTTCGGAAGAACTCGTTCTCCATCTGGAAACACTAGGCTTTACAGAACCTACTCCCATCCAAGTACAAGCAATTCCGCACCTGTTAGCAGGTCGCGACGTTGTGGGTCAAGCCCAAACAGGGACAGGCAAAACGGCAGCATTCTCGTTGCCCATCTTGGAGCGGATTGATTTAGATGTAACTGCGGTGCAAGCACTGGTGCTGACGCCGACTCGCGAATTGGCGATGCAAGTAACTGAAGCCATCCGCGATTTGAGCGGCATCAGCAACGACGGCCCGGTAAAAGTGGGTCGCTCTCTGCAAGTTCTGACAGTGTACGGCGGTCAATCAATCGATCGTCAAATGCAGCGTTTGAAGCGCGGCGTTCACGTCGTTGTCGGTACACCCGGACGCATATTGGATATGCTCAGCCGCGGCAGCCTGAAACTAGACAAGGTAAAATGGCTGGTTTTGGATGAAGCTGACGAAATGCTGAGCATGGGCTTTATCCAAGATGTGGAAAAAATCTTGGATGCTGCACCAAAAGAACGTCAAACGGCATTTTTCTCGGCGACGATGGAACCTTCCATCCGGAAATTGGTGGCGCGGCATTTGCACAACCCAGTCAACGTCACCGTAGAACAGCCAAAAGCAACGCCGAAGCGCATCAGCCAAAGCGTGTACATGATTCCCCGTGGCTGGTCGAAGGCAAGAGCCCTACAGCCAATTTTAGAAATGGAAGACCCGGAATCTGCACTGATTTTTGTGCGGACTCGGCAGTCGGCGGCAGAACTCACCAGCCAACTGCAAGCAGCAGGTCACAGCGTTGACGAGTATCACGGTAATTTGAATCAGGCACAGCGGGAACGCTTGCTGTCGCGGTTCCGCCAATGTCAGGTGCGCTGGGTAGTGGCGACTGATATTGCGGCGCGGGGTTTGGACGTGGATCACTTGACTCACGTAATTAACTACGATTTGCCCGACAGTGTGGAAAGCTACGTTCACCGGATCGGACGCACGGGCCGGGCTGGTCGGGAAGGAACGGCGATTACGCTGATTCAACCGGTCGATCGCCGCAAACTGCGGTTGATTGAACGCCACGTGCGATCGAGCTTGACGGTGCGAAACATTCCGACACGGGCGCAAATTGAAGCTCGTCAGTTGGAAAAAATGCAGGGTAAAGTTCGCGAAGCTTTGGCTGGCGAACGGATGGCATCTTTCTTGCCTCTGGTGTCTCAGTTATCCGAGGAGTACGACTCCCACGCGATCGCCGCTGCTGCTTTGCAAATGGCTTTCGATCAAAGCCGTCCTGCTTGGATGGGCGCTGATTACGCTCAACAAGAAGATCCCCCGATTGGTGGAGAAAACAGCGTCAAGCCAATCTTGATCAAAAAGCGGGCTAAGACTGGTGAGGCGACTTTTTCTGGAGCACCGAGTGCTCCTGTTCCCCAGAACCGCTAATTGGTAGGGTGCACTCGGTGCACCTTATTTAGAATTATTTTAGAGATGCGATCGATCGCACCTCTACTTTTTTTTATGGGTGTGAGACTCTATGGGGAATAAAAATCACAAAAAAGCTCTTCGTTCGTTGAACAAGCGGATTGCAGAACATGAAGAAAAGATTAGACTGGAATATGAGAAGGATTTTCCCGATGAAGGCTTAATCCGGCATTGGGAAAGTGAAATTCGAGCTTTTGAGAAAGGAATTCAGCTAGCTTTAAAACGATTGGGTAAATAAAGATGCAAGTTAGAGATCGGACAATTTCTGTAACTAATTCTACACTGAGAACGTTAATTGATGAATTGGGTACTGAGTGTCAAAATGTGATTACTTTAATCCATCAGCTTCAGTTACCTGATTTGAGCGATCGACAAAAAGCTGAAATTCTAGCAGACTTCCTCAGTGCTGCAATTCATCTCAACGTTCACTGCGGAGAGGATTTTCAGACACTAATTGCTGAGGAAATGACACAATTGTCGGATGAGGATGAAGAGGATTAAGGAGACGCGGGCGATCGCACATGAGGAAAAAGCCCTCCCGTCAACTCACAGAAAGGCTAAAAATCCTCAGAAATAAGGAATAAAGTCCTTACTACAAACTTGTGAACCCGGACTTTTGAACGGTAGTTTAATATTTCAGTTGAGCTGCGTGCTCACAATAATTTTTTGCACGCGATCGCCCTTAATTTCCACAATCAAATTAGAAGCCTTTTGCTCATTGCTGTAAGTCAACCGAGTCACTCCACCCTGCACTGATTGCGACCCGTAACCGTAAGTTTTAATGACTTTTTGGCTGTTATCTCCTAGCTTCACACCATCAATTGTCAGAAACTTGGGATTGGTAGTAGAAATTAAATAAACTTTGCCCTCCCATGCTGCTACCGTCAATCCTGAGTAGGTTAGCGTGCGAATCTTCCCGCCGATGCCAGGCCCAGCAGGTTTAGTTTCGTCGCGCTGCGGTTTTCCCAACTTGCGTTTTGCCTCTTCTACAGGCATCCCCAACCGAACGCCGCCAATCCCCAGGCGCGAATAGTTCAGCGCCGCCGGCTTTTGTGTCGCGCTGAGCATTCTTTCTAGAGTCGCAACAGTTTGATTCATAGCGGGAACAGGGCGAACTAAAGCAGCAAATCCAAAGCTCGAAATCGCGAGATTCATCATGATGCCAGCAACGGCTGTTGTCACAAACATTTTTACCATTTTTTTATAGCTTTATTTGGCCATGTATTCGCGCGATCGCCCGCTAGATCCGGATTGATAGTAATAGGACTTACACAAAGACTCTGGGACGCACGGCGATGCTCTGAAACCGAATTTTTTTTACCAAAACTACACAGAGAAACCCGGTTTTTACCATAAATCTTAGGTTTAACAGTCAGGTATTCAGCAAGAAACCGGGTTTCTAGCGCCACCTAGGTAAGTCCTGACTAATATTTTTCAAGCTTTGAAAACCGCCAATTTCGGGCGAACCGAATTTGCTCCCGCACAAGCTTGCGTCCGCCTGCGAGGACTGAAAGAAAGAATAAAGAGGTAAATCAACGGAAATTGCTGTGATATCCTAACAAAAGCCATATCTGCATAAAATAAGTAATTTAGATGACCGCAACAGATTCTACTAAGCACCAAAAATCCAAGGCCCTCAAACCGGGTAGCCGCCGCCCCGCTAAAGAACTTTGCAGCGAGTGCGGCTTGTGCGATACATATTACATCCATTATGTCAAGGAATCTTGTGCTTTCTTAACACAGCATATCGCGGAATTAGAAGAAGAGATTCACGGGCGATCGCGCAATCTCGACAATCCCGACGATTGGTATTTTGGAGTCAGTCAAAATATGATGGCGGCTCGGAAAAAAGAGCCAATCGAGGGCGCTCAGTGGACGGGAATCGTCAGCACAATTGCAATTGAAATGCTCGAAAAAGGAATTGTAGAAGGCGTTGTTTGCGTCCAAAATACTAAGGAAGACCGCTTTCAACCGATGCCGATTATTGCTAGAAATCGCGAAGAAATTCTGGCTGCAAAAGTTAACAAACCCACTCTCTCCCCCAATCTTTCAGTATTAGAACAAATTGAAAAATCTGGGATGAAGCGGCTGTTAGTAATTGGCGTCGGTTGTCAAATTCAAGCTTTGCGAACAGTCGAGAAAAAACTCGGTTTAGAGAAGCTCTACGTTTTGGGAACTCCCTGCGTGGATAATGTCAGCCGTGCAGGGTTGCAGAAATTCCTAGACACGACTAGCCGTTCTCCTGAAACGGTGGTTTCTTACGAGTTTATGCAAGACTTTAACGTTCACTTCAAACACGAAGATGGTTCGGAAGAAAAAGTGCCGTTTTTCGGGCTGAATACCAAGGAATTGAAAGATGTTTTTGCTCCTTCTTGTTTGAGCTGTTTTGATTATGTCAATTCTTTAGCTGATTTAGTTGTGGGCTACATGGGCGCACCCTTTGGCTGGCAGTGGATTGTGGTGCGAAATGACACCGGGCAAGAGATGTTAGATTTGGTAACGGATCAGTTAAATACTCAGTCGGTGATGTCTCAGGGAAACCGAAAAGGAGCGGTTCAGCAAAGCATTCCGGCTTATGAAAAAGGAGTGACTTTGCCAATGTGGGCGGCGAAATTAATGGGAGTTTTTATTGAGAGAATTGGGCCGAAGGGTTTGGAATATGCCCGTTTTTCAATTGATTCTCATTTCACTCGCAATTATCTGTACGTGAAGCGGAATTACCCGGAGAAATTAGAGGCTCATGTGCCGGAATATGCTAAGCGGATTGTCGGGCAGTATAAGTTACCAGATGTGTAAACTTGTAGGGTGCGTCAGTCAAAAGCTGTTGGATTATGGAAAAAATAACGCTAACTGAAACTGACGCACCTTACTACTCAAGCATAGCCAAAGAGAGAAAACAAATGCAATTGGGGAAAATCGAATTATGGAATCGCGGAACGTTAACTAGACTGGCTATCCTTATTACGATCTTAATTACTCTAATTAGTGGGATATGGTTGAGTATGATTGCAATGCCCGGGAAAAGCTACAGCGGGGCAATTCCCCCTTTAACAGCACAGGAAATCTCGCTCCGAGATGCTTTACAGCGCGATGTGGAAAAGCTCTCTGGTGAAATCGGAGAGCGCAACTTTATACAATATAAAAAACTTGGAGAAGCTGCTGACTTTCTCGAAGCATCATTTGAAACTGCTGGCTATAAAGTTGAACGACAAGGATATAAAATTGACGATCAATTTTACTATAACATAGAAGTGGAGATTCCAGGGGGGAAAAAGGCAGATGAAATCGTTGTAATTGGGGCACATTATGATTCTGTGGCGGGGAGTCCAGGGGCAAATGATAATGCAACTGGGGCGGCGGGAGTGCTGGCTTTAGCGAGAATGTTTGCGGATAAAAAGCCTGAAAAAACTGTGCGTTTTGTTGAGTTTGTGAATGAGGAACCGCCTTTTTTCTGGACTGCTGATATGGGGAGTTTGGTTTATGCGAAAAGATGCAGAGAGCGTAATGAAAAAATTGTTTCGATGCTCAGTTTAGAAACAATTGGTTATTACTCAGATGCCAAAAACAGTCAGAAATATCCAGCACCCTTAAACCTTTTTTATCCTACGTCGGGAAATTTTATCGGATTTATTGGCAATACATCCTCAAGTAAACTGGTTAGAGAGGCGATCGCATCTTTCCGCCGCCATGCTGAATTTCCCTCGGAAGGTGCAGCAATTCCCGGTGGCATTCCTGGTGTTGGTTGGTCAGATCAATGGTCTTTTTGGCAACATGGTTATCCAGGGCTGATGGTGACAGATACTGCTCCCTATCGCTATCCTTACTATCACACGGCGCAAGATACACCCGATAAGGTTGATTGGGAACGGACGGCGAAGGTGATAGCTGGATTGGAAAAAGTTGTGGCAGATTTGGTGGGCGTTGATATTAATTAGTTGCTTAGTGCGAAGCAGGGAAATATCATCGCTCGGCACAGAATATCATGCAAACTGGCGCACCTAAAAATTAGTATATAGCCTTTCTCAGAAAGATGAGGTATGATGTTACTGACACTCACTCGTGAGGGTCAAACAGAGAAGATAAGATCAAATGAACTATAATTACATGGTTCAGTAAAGCCACGC
>JACJNV010000155.1 GCA_014695175.1 Microcoleus sp. FACHB-DQ6
CTCCTGTCACCAGTTGCTGACTCGGAATATAACCGACAAACCACAAATCTCTATTATCATTAGTCGTGCCTGTTTTTCCAGCTTCTCCTAAGCCCAAAGCAGCACTGCTACCCGTACCTCCGCGCACAACACCTTGCAGCATATCCGTCATCGTATCCGCCACGGCTTCAGAAACTAACTGCCGATTGGCAATGCCATCTTTTTGATAGTCATAAATCACCCGGCAACTGTTAAAATCATTTCTATCTTTGCAATCGCTGCTGTCAATAATTCGCTTAATTACGTGGGGACGATTTCCCAAACCCCGATTTGCCAAAACCCCGAAAGCACCCGTTAATTGCAACACATTAACTTCACTTTCACCTAATACTAAACCCGGGTTAGAACGCAGTTCAGAAGTAATCCCCAAACGCCTAGCCATTTGCACTACATCTTCTAAACCGACATCCTGTGCTACCCTTAATGCAATTGCATTTTCCGACAACGCCAAGCCGCGATACATATCCACACTGCCGCTGGTTCTTTCGCAGCCGCTGTAACTTTGTCCCCCCCAGGAAAGGGGGGCGCAAGAATAAGTTTTCTCGGCTGAGATTCCCCGTTCCAGGGCGGCTGCATAGGTGAAAATCTTAAATGTAGAACCGGGCTGTCTCAAAGCTTGAGTAGCCCGATTAAACTGACTTTTCAAATAATCTACGCCCCCAACTAAAGCTAAGACTTCTCCGGTTGTACTATTGAGAGTTACCACGGCTCCTTGAGAAAAACCTGCACTGGCTCCCGCATTTTCAACAGCATTTCTGAGGGAACTTTCCGCCAACTTTTGCAGGCCGGGATTCAAACCTGTTTCTACAATAAAATTGCCTTCTCGGGCCAACTGTTCCCCCAGCAAAAACTCCAATTCGTCAAATACATAACTGTAGAAATAAGGAGCGATGGTACTTTGCAAAAATTCGCGAGCTTTGGGATTGATCTCAATTCGCGATCGCCTCGCGCGATCTGCTTCTTCCTGAGAAACCGTCCCCAGTGCCCGCATCCGTTCGATCACTCGATCGCGGTACTGCACCGCCAATTGATAATTTTGAATCGGATTAAAACTGTTTGGCGCAGGCAAAATGCCCGCCAAAGTTGCCGCCTCTGACAAAGTTAAATCCTTCGCCGATTTGCCAAAATAAAACCGAGACGCATCCTCAAAACCGTAAAGGTCAATTCCCAAAAACACCCGATTTAAATAAGTCAGCAACAGCTCATCTTTGCTGTAATAAGTCTCCAGTTTAAAAGCAACTACGGCTTCCCGCAACTTGCGTCCTGCCGAATCTTGAGTTCCCACATAATCTCGAAACAAACTCCTCGCTAACTGCTGCGTCACAGTGCTGCCGCCTTCGCGAATTCCTCCCCCGCGAACATTGGTCAAAAGCGCCCGCAAAACCCCCAGCGGATCGACCCCCAAATGCCAATTGTAGCGGCTGTCTTCCGAAGCAAGTACCGCCTTGGATAAATAAGGCGAAAAATCCTGCAATTTCTTTAATTCTAAGTGAGCGTTATTCTGAGGAGGACGCAGGGGAGTTTGCCCGTCGCGGGCGTAAACAATCACGG
>JACJNV010000156.1 GCA_014695175.1 Microcoleus sp. FACHB-DQ6
CTACTATCAAGGCTTCTTTTGCCTCGTTCGATAGTTGCTTTAAGTCGGGGAGTTTTTCCATTCCTTGATCTAATGTCTATCTCGTCTTCTTGTCAAGGGGGTTGAGCAATTACAATAATTATATAATTTAATAGCTGACACTAGCTTTCTTGCTGGTTTATTGTTTATTGGGATCTGCGCTGTGTCTGTTGAATTTATCACGTCATCTAACTCGCCAGAAAAACCACCAGAAAATTTATCTTTAGAGTCTACTCTTAAGGATCTGGCTGTCTTCAATTTTCAGGTTGAATCCTCCTCCCTCGCCAAAGAAGTAGCTCGGATGTTTCAAGCTCACCCGCTGCTTCCGGGAGTTATCTTGACCGTAAATGGCGAATTTTTAGGGATGATATCGCGTCGGCGATTTATGGAACGCATGAGCCGCCCTTACGGAGTAGATATATTTGCTTGCAGACCGATTATAGCCTTGTATCAAATAGCTCAAACCGATATTTTAATTTTACCAGGAGTAGCGTTAATTGTCCTGGCAGCTCAGCGATCCGTGCAGCGACCGCCTGAACTGCTTTACGAACCGATTGTTGTACAGTTAGAACCTCAAGTTTACCGACTTTTAGACGTACATCAACTGTGGGTAGCTTTATCCCAAATTCACCAACAAGCTACTTGGTCTATGAGCGAACTTTATTACAATTTATCGCTTACGCAATCCAAGCTAAAAGCAGCTAATTGTCAATTAAAAGCAGCTAATTCCGAATTGCATCGCCTTGCCAACTTAGATGGCTTAACTCAGATTGCCAACCGCCACTGTTTTAACGAATACTTAGAGAAAAAATGGCAAGAATTGGGAGAAGCAGCAGCAGAACTATCTTTAATTTTATGCGATGTTGACTTTTTTAAGAAATACAACGATACTTACGGACATCAAGCGGGAGATGCTTGTTTGCAACAGGTAGCCAAAACTATTGTCGAGGCTGTACATTACTCAGCAGGCGCAGTTTCGGGGGAGACTCTGGTAGCTCGTTACGGAGGCGAAGAATTTGCAGTGATTTTGCCTCGGACTTCACCTGAAATAGCTGTTTGGATTGCAGAGCAAATTAGAGTTTGGGTAAAAGAACTAGAAATCGAACACCTTAATTCAGCGGTGTGTTCTTTCGTGACGCTGAGTTTGGGGGTAGCGAGCACGTTTCCTCAGCCAGAAACTTCCCAGGAAAACCTGATTGCAGCGGCAGACCGTTCGCTTTATCAAGCTAAAGACCGAGGGCGCGATCGAGTGATTTTAGATTTTAGATTTTAGATTTTAGATTGGAAAAAGTGATCCACGGATTTATCCGTGGGCTTGTTTAATGGTTTCGATCACAGATTGTCTGGCAAATCGCCGATCGACCTGCCGATGCTAGCGAGCAATTTCTCCAAAGCTTTCATCTGCTTGACGGTGAACGTCGGCACATTCTTCCCCAACTCCCAACGACTGATTGTTTGCGACGAAACGCCAAGCTCTCGCGCCAAATCTTCCTGACTCATCTCCAGTTCTTCCCTGAGCTTCTTCAAATGCGACTCTTCATTTTCAGGTCGCGGAACGGGCTTTTTCGGCATATCCTCGATCGCAGATTTTTCCGATCAGATGCTTAAACATCTTACTTGCTTCCCCGGCGAAGATTATCTACTTCTGATTCTTCCTGACTCTTCCTTCGCGTTTTTCGCGTCTTCGCGGTTCAATCATACTAATTTTTCCGACCCGAAAAAATTAATTAAACAACAAACAGATCGCGCAACGGTAAGGCGCATAGCTGGAAAGGCGCGAGCGCTTCTATTCTCATTTGAAATGTTATGGGGCGATCGTCCCGTGCCTACAAAGACTCGCACCAAGCACGTTCTGCCGTCCAGTGTCTGTCGGAAGATTCATAAATCCTCAACCCATCCAACCCCGCATTCTGCATCATCTCCTCAACTTCATCCAGCGTAAATGCTGCTTGCAACGAATCGCTGAATAACTGTTTCTGATGCGCGTTGCAATCTCCCGCATACAGATTGACTAAATTATCCCTGATTTCCGGTGTTTCCGGCCGCAGCAAATCCCGCAAAAAAATTGCTCCCTGCGGCTTCAACACCCGCTTGACTTCCTGCAAAAACGGCAGCGGGTCGGGCAAATGGTGGATAATACTGTTGGAAATCACCATGTCAAAATAACTGTCTGGATACGGCATGGCTTTAGCATCGATCAGTTCGAGCTTAATTTGCGATCGCGCGCCCGCCTTTTCCACATTTTCCGCCCCGACTTTCAGCATATTTGCCGACAAATCGATGCAAGTCAATTTCCATGCTGGCCGGAGTTGACAAAGGGCGATCGGAATTCTCGCCGTACCCGTCCCCGCATCCAAAACGTTTCCAAAAACCGGTCCCAACGCCGCAGCACTCTGAGCAAAAGCAGCATTAACCTCAGCAAAGTCCATCGAATCGTATTCGATCGCCTCTTCCAAGGAATCCATCACTTCCGGTTCCAAAACTCGCTGCATAAAATTTATCTCGTTATCTGGCATTTTCATATAGGGGTTCAGTTTCGCCTGCAAAAGCTCGACTAACTCCGGTTCCATATATTCGTAATTGTCCGGGATTTGCAGGCAAATAAGCTTCTTGCCTTCGAGACTTTCCGGGAATTTGCTGCGGAGTCGATCGCCATGCTTCTTCTCCATCACAAATATCAAATCTGCCCAACCGACAAGACCCTCAGTTACTCTAATTCTTGCACCTTTTTCCGTTCCAGCCGATCGCACGCTGTAGCCGCTAACATTCTCGCATATCTTCTGGGCAGTCAAACTTCTCCACTTATTCTGACTGCAAACAAACAATATCTTAATTTTATCCACCAGTTTAAAAAGCAAAATTCGCTCTTATCTGCGTTAATCGGCGTTAATCCGCCTACATCTGCGGTTAAAAATCTTAATCCAATTTTCCCCCCATCGCACCTTACATACCACAACTACTGTGTTTTGTCAAATTTGGCAAAATCTCCGTTACAATTCTTAAACTATAAAATGCGGACTTTGCATAAATAATTGTACTTATTACATTTGAAGAGTTTGCTAATTTTATGAATTAAGTAAGTTTCAGCCTCCCAAAGTCAAATTAGTCATAATGCCCCTGGATTGTGAAAATCCTACCACAAGCCTCAAAGCAAGTAAATAGGTAAAATAATTGAGAATGAAGTCAATAATTTGGGTCGTATTTAGATTTTCTTAAGAATTGAGGGGTCAAAATAGATCGAACATTTAAAACTAAATCGACTTTTAGATTGTTTTTGCTTATTAAAGTAGTGGGAATTGCCCCGAAGACCGATCGACCCTCAAAAATAGATACAGATGGTCGATCGCACAATGGCATCAAACCAAACTCGATCGAACCCTGCTAAAATGAGTAAAACGAAGTCGTTATGAGTTTAAGTAAATAGCTATGACCAACGAAACCGTAGAAAACCTAGTAATTATCGGCTCAGGGCCCGCAGGCTACACCGCAGCAATCTACGCCGGGAGGGCAAACCTGAAACCCGTAGTGTTTGAAGGCTATCAAACGGGAGGCGTCCCCGGCGGTCAACTGATGACCACCACAGAAGTCGAAAACTTCCCCGGCTTTCCCGAAGGCATCACCGGGCCGGAACTCATGGATCGGATGAAAGCTCAAGCAGTGCGCTGGGGTGCTCAATTATACACAGAAGATGTAATTTCGGTGGATTTGAGCCAGCGTCCGTTTACAGTGCGATCGGAAGATAGAGAAATCAAAACCCACACAATAGTAATCGCTACAGGCGCGACGGCGAAACGGCTGGGGCTGCCTAGCGAACACGTATTTTGGAGTCACGGCATTTCTGCCTGTGCGATTTGCGACGGCGCTACCCCTATTTTTAAGGGAGTAGATTTAGCTGTAATCGGCGCCGGCGACACCGCAGCGGAAGAATCTATTTATTTGACAAAATACGGCTCTCACGTACATATGCTGGTGCGGCGCGATCGAATGCGCGCCAGCAAAGCCATGCAAGACCGAGTGCTGAGCAATCCCAAAATTACCGTGCACTGGAACACCGAAGCACTGGATATTTTGGGAGAGCCGGGCGGCAAAATGGATGGAGTGAGACTTAGAAATATCGTGACAGGCGCTGAGAGCGATTTGCTGGTGAAAGGATTGTTTTACGCGATCGGTCACACTCCCAACACTCAACTGTTCCAAGGTCAGCTAGAACTCGACGAAATAGGTTATATCACCACCAAACACGGTTCGGTAGAAACCAGCGTCGAGGGAGTTTACGCCGTCGGCGACGTGCAAGACCACGAGTTTCGCCAAGCAATTACCGCCGCCGGCAGCGGCTGCATGGGGGCGATGCTGGCAGAAAGGTGGCTGTCGTCCAATGGTTTAGCTCAGGAATTCCGCCCAACCGAGGAATCCGAGCAACCTGTCGCAGCGCCGGAAGCTCAAAAAGTACGCAAAACCAGCGCGAACTTTGATCTCCAAGACACGCGCCACGAAGGAGGTTATGCTTTGCGGAAGTTGTTCCACGATAGCGATCGACTGATTGTGGTCAAATATGCCTCTCCGAGTTGCGGCCCTTGCCACAGCCTCAAGCCGATTTTGAACAAAGTAGTAGATGAGTTCGAGGGCAAAATCCATTATGTGGAAATTGACATCGAAGAAGATCCAGAAATTGCTGAAAATGCTGGCGTGATCGGTACGCCGACGATTCAGTATTTCAAAGACAAAGATTTGGTGGCTGAGCTCAAAGGAGTTAAGCCGAAAAGCCAGTACCGCGAGTTAATTGCCAGTCATTTGTAGGAATTCGATCGATTTTAGATTTGAGGTTCGCCAAGAGAGATTTAACCTAAACTCGACTTGCGTCCCGCCTGCCAAAAACCCGGTTTCTCCCCTGCACGGGACTGGCGTGCAGGGGAGAAACCGATTTTTTTTTAGCCCCATCGCGCAAAAAAACCCGGTTTGTCGCGAGTGTTTGGCGAATGAGAAAGAGGATTTTTGACTGTTCCGGGTTTTTTCGCCTGAGTGCTACTAAAATCGAAAAGTCTTATATAGGTCGATCGTCATTATGGCTCAAAGCCGCCTCCGACTGCCGCGATTTCTCAACAGTGCCTCGCCCTCAAGCCTGTCAATGAAAATGATGTGGGCAGGTTTGACAATAACTGCCGTGTTTGTATTGGTAGCCATCTTGTCTCCAGCTATGCAAGCTTGGGGATGGCTGCAAAATCCTACCGAGGCTTTGATTAACCCCATCCACGAACCGCCGTCGGCGAATTATTGGTTTGGTACTAGCCGCAGCGGCTACGATGTGTTTTCCCGCACGCTGTTTGCTTCTCGCGCGGCTTGGCAAGTGGTGATTTTAGCCACTGCTTTGAGTTTGTTTATCGGTGTGCCGCTGGGTCTGGTTAGCGGTTATTTGGGCGGCAAGCTCGATCGAGTGTTGTTATTTTTAATGGATACAATTTATACTTTGCCGGGGCTGCTGCTTTCTTTGACGCTAGCGTTTGTAGTGGGAAAAGGAGTTTTGAATGCTGCGATCGCCCTGAGCATTTCCTACATCCCTCAATACTACCGCGTCGTCAGGAATCACACCGTCAGCGTCAAAACCGAATTGTTTGTCGAAGCTGCGCGAGCAATGGGTGCTGACACTTGGACAGTGCTTTCGCGCTACCTGTTTCTGAATGTGATTCAGAGCGTACCTGTGCTGTTTGCGCTCAACGCTGCCGATGCAATATTAACATTAGGAGGTTTGGGATTTCTCGGATTAGGACTTCCCGAAGCAACTCCCGAATGGGGACACGACTTGCGTTTAGCTTTAGATGCGCTACCTACTGGCATTTGGTGGACGGCTTTGTTTCCCGGTTTGGCGATGACTTTAATGGTGGTGGGACTGTCTTTGGTGGGGGAAGGATTAAACGAATTTGTGAACCCTCGCCTGCGGAATCAGCAGTAATTAGTCTCGCCGTCAAATTAAGTTCGCAGTCAGGACTTTAGTTTTTTCTTCTTCTCTTTTCTTCCTTCGCGCACTTCGCGTCTTCGCGGTTCGTTAAAGGAGAAATTACGATTGAAAAAACCGAGATTATAATTGAGGAGGTGAAATGATGAAAAATATTCCCCGTATAGAATATCTCAAAGTCCAAAATTACCGTGCTTTGCACAATCTAGAACTCAAAAATCTCACCCCCTTAACTGTATTCTTAGGCCCCAACGGTAGCGGAAAGTCAACTATTTTCGATGTTTTCGCTTTCCTATCCGAATGTTTCACCGAAAGCCTAAGAAAAGCCTGGGATAGACGGGGCAGATTTCGAGAATTACGCACCAGAGACACTGATGGCTGCATTATCATTGAATTAAAATATCGAGAGACATCCGCATCGCCTTTAATTACCTATCATCTCGCTATAGATGAAGAAAATAATCGTCCCTTCATTGCTGAAGAATGGTTGCATTGGAGGCGCGGACAATATGGACAACCCTTTCGCTTTTTAAACTTCAAAAAAGGCGAAGGACAAGTCATTAGTGGCGAAAGTCCTGATGAAGAAGGTGAAAGGATAACCGAACAACTAGCATCATCTGAATTATTAGCCGTAAATACATTAGGACAATTTGCCAAACATCCCCGCGTTAGTGCTTTAAGACGCTTTATTACAGGCTGGTATTTATCCTATTTAACTGCCGATCACACCCGCAGCCTTCCCGAAGCAGGGGCACAGGAAAGATTGTCCCCTACTGGTGACAATTTACCCAATGTTATCCAATACCTCAAGGAACAACATCCCCAACGTTTAGGAGACATATTAAAAACCCTTTCCGATCGTATTCCACGCCTCGAAAAAGTCGAAGCCTCAATCATGCAGGATGGCAGACTTTTGTTGGAAATTAAAGATGCTCCTTTTTCTCATCCAATTCTGGCAAAATTTGCCTCTGATGGTACGTTAAAACTATTAGCTTATCTAACAGTATTATACGATCCTAGTCCCCCCCAATTAGTAGGAATAGAAGAACCAGAAAATCATCTACATCCGCGCTTGTTGCCCCAACTAGCAGAAGAATGTCGTGCTGCTTCTGCTAATACTCAATTAATGGTAACAACCCATTCTCCCTTTTTTGTGGATAGTTTAAAACCCGAGGAATTATGGGTGTTATATCGAGATGAGAAAGGTTTTACTCAAGCAAAAAGAACCGCAGATATGCAGGGAGTCAAACAATTTATGGAACACGGTGCATTACTGGGTTCGCTGTGGATGGAAGATTTCTTTGATGTGGGAAATCCGCTTAAAAATGCGGGTGCACCGCAATGATTTTAAACTTAAAATAAAGAGAAGGTGAGCATTTTGCATCTTGAGTTTTTAGTGGAAGAAGCATCCCTAGAAGCAGCTTTGATCCAGCTTTTGCCGAAAATATTGCCATCAAATGTTACCTCTAACGTTCATGCTTATCGAGGAAAACCAGATTTTTTTGAGAAAGTGCCTAATCGTTTGAAAGGTTATCAAGCATGGCTTCCGCCTGATTGGAAAATTGTTGTTTTAATAGATGAAGATCGAGAAGATTGTCTAAAAATAAAAAAGCAACTAGAAGATATAGCAATATCAGCCGGATTAATCACTAAATCTTCCTGTCAAAAAGATAAATCCTTTCAAGTCTTAAATCGAATTGTAGTTGAAGAATTAGAAGCGTGGTTTTTCGGCGATGTTGAAGCAATTTGCCAAGCTTACCCTAAAGTCTCTGCCAATTTAGCTAAACAAAAACGGTATCGCGACCCTGATGGTATCAAAGGAGGAACATGGGAAGCTTTGGAAAGAGTCCTGCAAAATGCTGGATATCATCCGGGAGGACTAGAAAAATATAAAGCCTCTAGCGAAATTTCTAAATATATGAATCCTGAATTAAATCGCTCTAGAAGTTTCCAAGTCTTTTATCAAGGTTTATTAGAAATGATCGATAGTAAGCAGGTATAACCAACTTTATAGACAATTTTCGATCTCGTCATTGCTGAGCTAGGATCGCGATGAATAATTTAGAACTCAAACCTAGATCCGCGCTTTCGGAGGATACGCTGTAAATAATAACAAAATTTTGAGCATCGCACCAACGTCCTACCGTTCCACTGCTTTAAGTGATCCTGCAGCTTATGCCTTCTCTAACAATAACAAGCACATCGCTAACTGGGTAAATTTTTCTTCCCTGGCAGAGTTATCGTCGGCCGACTGTTGCACCAACGCCCGCTGTGGCTTTTGTTTCGTCTGCTTGAAATTATCAAGACAATTCGGGAATCCTACCTAAAATTGATTGAGGGGCTTTATCGGATCTTCATACTGTCACGATATATTTAAAGGAATCGTGAAGTTATACTTCCGGGAGATGGCAAATTGTGTTGTTTGTGAGTAAGTGCGATCGCGCAAGTGCGAACCGAAAGCCAAAAAATTTAGAGAAATCCGCAGCCGAGAGTTGCGCGGCGGGTTAACTCTCAGTAGAATTTATCCTGGTGGTTTTTGCCACTGACGCGACAAACTCGTGTAGAACTGCTTAAATAAGAATGTGACGTTAAGAACTTAATGTGATTTAACATCAAAATTAAACCCAATTTCTGAGATTTGAGCTAACTTAACAATGAAAGCCCCTGTTGCATTACTCAACCCGCAACGCTTCATTGGGGGTCAGAGTCGGTCTCTAATCCAGAGTTGCCGGCTTAAAACTAAAGCTACGAGCTTTATTCAATCGCAGATTGCGTATGATTCAATTCAGGGAAACAGGGTAATGATGGGTGTATCTACACGGATTGTATTGGTCCCAATTTGGGCAACTGAAAAATTGTCTGCTAACTGTCTGGCCAACTACGCCGCAGCCGTTCACCCAGATATACGCAGAAAACAGCGCCGTTCGATCGTGCCAAAGTGTTTGCGAGCCGTTCTCAGGATTTAGCAGAGCCGGACATAAGTTAGTATTGTCAAGCTAAGCTGACAGAGTTTTCCTAGTTCTTGACCAACAATGGAAAACAACTTCCATTTTTTGTGAGAAAGGCTACAATCGGGAAGGTCTTTGCAAGATCCGATTCTCCCGGTTTGGTGCTTCAACCCTCTGCTGTTGCATTTGAGGCAGCAGACCAACATCCAAGGTGGCGAAAATTTGCCGCGCAACTGTCATGTCCGACAACCCGAGTAAAGCAAGGCGAATCAAAAGTTCGACACCTCGAATACAAAAGTTAGAGGGTTCCGTGCCGGAAAACTTGTACGGGTAAAAACTCGAAGTACCGAGTAAAAAAGCCAGTATTTTTGGAAGTGCGATCGATCGTAGTTCATGGTTTGCTTCTCTGGGCAAGGTATTGCAGATGATGTGGTAACTCGCTCCGAAAGAAAAAGCCGCCAGCTCAATTTAAGGCCGCGATGTTAAAATCTGCGATCGATTGAATGCGCTGCCTGCTTCAAACCCGAACTCGAACTTTGACTCATAAAACTGGTGCAGTTTCGGTAACAGATTCAGCTAGCAGACCGAAAATCCCACTATTTTTTCCTGCGGGAATGTCAATACTGGCTAACTTGTCTAAACTACAAACAGACACTATTCCACTGTTATTTATTCTTTAATTCAGGAGCATGAGGAAGACGGCATGATCCAGGCTAACACCGTACTCGAAACCACAATTACACCGGAAATGGAAACAATCGAGTTGCTTCGGGGCGCCGAAAGCGTTCTACCTGAGAGCGAGTTAGAACTCTTTATCGACGAAGAAGACGATCGAGAAGAATTCTTAGACTCTCAATCTGAGGAAGACCCTAAATCTGGCAAAGGCGCCAAAGCCCGCCGTCGGGCACAGGCAAAGAAAAAGCATTATACTGAAGACTCTATTCGTCTTTACCTGCAAGAAATCGGTCGGATTCGACTGCTGCGAGCTGACGAAGAGATTGAACTAGCGCGCAAGATTGCAGATTTGCTGGAATTAGAGCGAGTTCGAGAACAACTGCTCGAAGAGTATAACCGCGAACCCAAAGACAGCGAATGGGCAAATGCTGTAGATATGGCACTTCCTGCATTCCGTCACCGACTCCACGTCGGCCGTCGGGCCAAGGAAAAAATGGTGCAATCAAACCTGCGTTTGGTGGTGTCGATCGCCAAAAAATACATGAATCGCGGTTTGTCTTTCCAAGATTTGATTCAGGAAGGCTCTTTGGGTCTGATCCGGGCTGCTGAAAAATTCGATCACGAAAAAGGCTACAAGTTTTCTACCTACGCAACTTGGTGGATACGTCAAGCCATCACCCGGGCAATCGCCGACCAATCGCGCACTATCCGCCTGCCGGTTCACCTTTACGAAACCATTTCGCGGATCAAGAAAACTACCAAACTCTTGTCTCAGGAAATGGGTCGCAAGCCTACGGAAGAAGAAATTGCTACCCGCATGGAGATGACGATCGAGAAGTTGCGGTTCATTGCTAAGTCCGCACAGTTGCCTATCTCTTTAGAAACTCCGATCGGCAAAGAGGAAGACTCACGTCTGGGAGATTTTATTGAATCAGACGGGGAAACACCAGAAGATCAAGTCTCCAAAAACTTGCTCAGAGAAGACTTGGAAAGCGTTTTGGATACTCTCAGCCCCCGAGAACGGGATGTACTGCGGCTGCGTTACGGCTTAGATGATGGACGGATGAAGACCTTGGAGGAAATTGGTCAAATCTTTAACGTCACTCGTGAGCGGATTCGCCAAATCGAGGCTAAAGCCCTTCGGAAGTTGCGCCATCCCAACCGGAACAGCATCTTGAAAGAATATATCCGCTAGAGTAATTTGCTAGCATCACCCAAAAGAGTGATTCGCACTCTTTTGGGGGGGATACCCCCCGCCCCGGTTTCAGCTATAGCTGTTAAATTTTATGCTCCTAACTACCCGGAGCAAGTGGCTATTGGCTGCCCAAATCGCGCTGTCAAAATTTAGGGAGTCCGTAACGGAACTCCCAAGCTTTGCAGTGTCACAAAAGTCTTAACTAGAAAATTACATCACGCCCCAAAAGTGAAGCAGGCCTTGACCGGAAACCAATTCGATGATGACAGCGGCAGAAAAACCAATCATAGCGAAACGACCGTTCCAATTTTCGGCACCTTCGCTGAAGCCCCAGTTCCAAGCGTTGCGTTTTTGTTCTTGCATAGTGCGAACTCCTTTCGTTAACTTTTGTAAGGCTTATATAAATAAAGATAACATTGCTTGCCAAAGGTGCAAGTTTGTGAGTCTTAAGATCCGTCACAACGGTCGATCGACCTTGATAATTTTACCTAACGAGGAAAAATAGCCAACTCGGTATCGGGGTCAAACAAGTGAATTTTGTCATGGGCGATGGCCAGCCAAAGCTCCTCGCCAACTCGGATCGATCGCTCAGGAGGAACCCGCACTTGCATTCGCACCGCCGGATCGTCCGTCAAACAAACCCCCAAATAAGTTTCGTGTCCCAAAGCCTCTACAATTTCCACTTGTACCGAAAGATTTTTGGTAGCCGGAGGGTTAATACTCAGATGTTCCGGTCGAATTCCCAAAATTAGCCCTCGCCCGTCATATTGTTGTAGACTTTTTGCCCAAATATCGGGTAAAGTAAAGCGAAATTGCGGGTGAGAAATCAACAGCGGAGCACTAAATTCAACCGACAAAAAATTCATCGGCGGAGAACCGATAAACTCAGCAACAAACAAATTAGCCGGCTTGTTGTAAAGTTCTAGAGGTTGAGCTACTTGCTGAAGCTGGCCTCTATTCATAATAGCAATTCGATGGCCCATTGTCATCGCCTCAGTTTGGTCGTGAGTCACATAAATAGTTGTAGTTCGCAACTGTCGCTGCAACTGCACAATTTGCGATCGAGTTTCCGCCCTTAATTTCGCATCAAGATTCGATAGCGGTTCGTCCATCAAAAAGACTGCTGGATTTCGAGCCATCGCCCTACCCAAAGCTACCCGCTGCTTTTGCCCTCCCGAAAGTTGTTTTGGCAAGCGATTTAAAAGAGATTCTATTTGCAATAATTCAGCTACCTCTCGCACTCGTTTTCCTACCTCCTTTTCCCGTTCCGACAAATAGCGCAAACCCGGAGGCAACTTGCGAGTAGCTCCTCCTAAAAAATCCTCAAACAAAGGGTAACTTAGAGGATTTTTAAAATAATTAGAAGCTAAATCATTAATAACTTCTTCTATCTTATTCCTAATTTTTTCTATCTTCTGAATGCTTTCTTCTTCTCCTTGTATCTTCCCCCTTATCCCTTCTACTTTCTGCCCTCTTCCTTCTTCCTCCTTCCTTCTTCCTTCTTCCTTCTTCCTTCTTCCTTCTTCTTTCTCCCTTTCCGAGCGGCGCAATCCAAAGGCGAGATTATCGTAAACTGTTAAGTGAGGATAGAGAGCATAATTTTGAAATACCATAGCGATATCTCGGTCTTTAGGAGGCAAATCGTTAACCAGCCGATCGCCAACCCAAATATTGCCGGCCGTCAAAACTTCCAAACCGGCGATCGATCGCAGCAAAGTGCTTTTTCCGCAGCCAGAAGGCCCCACCAACACCATGAATTCCCCGTCTTCGACCGTTAAGTTAATGCGCCGCAAAACGCTGTTAGACGAAGGGCGATCTGCCACAGGCGAGACACTTTCTGCGACAGTGTTTGCTTCTTTTTCCTGTTCTCCTTGGCGGAGGGGAAAACTTTTGTAGATATTTTCTAATACAACTTGCGCCATTAAACAATTTTAGATTTTAGATTTTAGATTGGGCATGGGGTATGGGGCATGGGCCAAACAGGTAATTGGGGTATTCAAGGAATGAGGAAGTTCGGCAACGAGCAGTATACGGGATTTAAATGATTGAACGGATGGATGTTGAATTCAGAAATCAGAGGTCAGAAATCAGATTAATTCCCAATGCCCAATGCTCAATGCCCAATGCCCTGTTTGGCCAATGCCCAATGACTATTGACTGCTGATAACTTTGATAATTTTTTCACCTGGATTGAGGTCAAAAACTCGATCGCCTGCAGCATCTTTCCCCCAAAAAGCTATAGCATCAATAGCCGATCGCAGCATGCGGCCTGAATTAGTAAAAAGTTTGACATCCGTACCCGGAACCGCCTGCAGCAAGCCAACTAAAGCATCTTTAGGCTCTGAGAAACGAAAAGCTTGAGTGCCAATTTCGCCCCGGTTAGTAAGTCTGACAGAACCTGCAGGCATTCGTTTTGCCCAACCCAACTCGGAAAATAGCACCAGACTGTCGTTCGGGTCCAGAGTGATGCAACCCACCAACTCTTCCTGCTTCCGCAACCTGGTTACTTGAGATCCCTGTGCCACGCGGCCCATTGGCGGCAGTTGTTCATCATCAATCTCAAACCGGAGGACTCGGCCTCCTGAAGTTGCGATCGCCACTTGCTCCCCGACTTTAGCCAGACTCGCACAGCGCAGCCGATCGTCCTCCTTGAGTTTAACAACAGTAACGCCGCGATTAGTCAAATCAGCAAATTCCTGCATCGGCAAGCGCTTAATTTTCCCTTGCTGAGTCAGAGTTACTAAATCTGCAGCTTCCGAATTTTCCGGCAAAATAAAGTGTGCAACTGTGATTTCCGACAAAGCGCGGCCGCCGCTTTCTTTAGTAGCACTCGGCGACAACAAACTAACGATCGGCGTTCCCCGGTCTTTGGCGCTACTACTAGGAATATCGGCCACTTTCAGCGGGTAAGCTTTGCCGTTAGGAGTTAAGACGACCAAAGTGCGATCGGTTTTCGTCAGATTTGCCGTCACAATAAAATCTTCATTTTTTTCTAAAGCTGAAACCGATTTTTCACGACTTTTCGAGCGTGGCCTTTCCCCAGCCGGCAAGCGTCGCACGTACTGCTTGTGCGAAAATTCAACAATAGTTTCCTCTGCCTCTAGAACGGGCAATAAGTTCGGCTGAATCGTTGCCGGCGACAACTGCTTCACCGCAGAATTTTTCTTACCAGCAAATTGTGATTCGGCGTTTGCTGCGCGTGCAGTTCCATTGGCGAATTTAGTGCGGCGGGGATCAGCGTACTTGCGTTTGAGCGCTCGAAATTCCTTCTTTAAAGCCTTCAAAAGTTCGCGCCTGTCGCTCAACAACCGCTGCAATTCTTGAATATTAGCCATCAACTCATCAAACTCAGACTGCAAATTTTGCCTTTCCAAACCAGTCAGCCTACGCATAGGCATCGCCAAAATCGCATCAGCTTGACTTTCGCTCAAATTGAGGCGAACTTGTAAAGTTTGCTTAGCAGTAGAGCCGTCAGGAGAATTTCTGAGAATGTCGATCGCTGTATCGAGATTTGTCAAAGCCAACATTAAGCCTTGGACAATGTGACATCGGCGTTCCGCAGCCTGCAACTCGTAATTGTAGCGGCGGGTAAGAGTCACTTCCCGGAAATCCAGAAATTCCTGCAACAATTGTCTCAGCGTCAACTGTCGGGGTTGACCGTTGACAATTGCCAGCAAAATCGCGCCAAAATTTGTTTGTAGGTCAGTTTGTTGATAAAGACGAGCCAGAACCGCTTCTGGGGTAAATTCCCGCTTGAGTTCAACCACAACTCGAATGCCTTCGCGATCGCTCTCGTCACGCAAATCAGAAATACCGTCGAGGCGGCCAGCATTGACCAACTCCGCCACCTTTTCAATCCAAGCCGCCTTATTTACCTGAAACGGAAACTCCGTCACCACGATCGCCGTTTTAGTACGCACCTTGCGATTACCTGCCACTTCTTCCACCCCGGCCACACCCCTGACCGCAATGCTGCCTCGACCCTTAGTGTAGGCGTCAACAATGCCCTCTGTAGCGACGATTTCCCCTCCGGTTGGAAAATCCGGGCCCGGAATCAGTTCTATCAACTTCTCGTCCGATAGTTCCGGGTTTTCAATCAAAGCAATTAAACCGTCTACCACCTCCCCCAAATTGTGCGGCGGGATATTAGTTGCCATCCCCACAGCAATGCCAGCACAGCCGTTGAGTAACAGAAAGGGCAACTGAGCAGGGAGCGCCGTCGGTTCCTGCTGCGAACTGTCAAAGTTACCAGTAAAATCAACTGTTGCCTCGCCGACTTGGGTTAGCATAGCTTCGTGGGCGATCGGCGCTAGCCTAGTTTCCGTATAGCGCATAGCAGCCGCCGGATCATTGTCCACCGACCCGAAATTGCCGTGACCTGCCAGTAAAGGATAGCGGCTCGAAAACTCCTGAACCATGCGTACCAGAGCGTCGTAAACCGATTGGTCGCCGTGGGGGTGATATTTTCCCAAAACATCTCCAACTACCCGGGCGCACTTACGGTAAGGTCGGTCTGGCGTCAGGCCGAGTTCGTGCATCGCATATAAAATTCGACGGTGAACTGGTTTTAAACCGTCGCGGACATCAGGCAAAGCTCGCCCGACGATCACACTCATGGCATATTCGAGGTACGATTGCTGCATCTCGGCGTGCAGAGGCGTAGAAATTACTTGCCCGGAAAGTAGGTTGAGTTGTTTAGCCATGAGTCCTTGTGTCCGTTAATTCCTGAGTGAAAACAGCCTCTGTCAATAATGCCGAGGTTCCCTGTCTCGATTTAAAAGCCTTTGCCGCCGGCGAACCGAAAGTTCGATCCAACCGCCCAGTTGAAGAATAAAAATAACCTTAACTTGTGAAAGCAGAATCAGAGTCCCGAAGACGGGCAACACTTGCCTCTTACTCTCCACTCTTACCCTAACCTCTATGTTGCCTTCATTTGCGCCTACCTGTCTATTTACCTTCTGCTGTGAGAAGGTTGATTCACAGGAGAACACGGAATGCCAGAAACTCAGAACGTAGTGAGGCTGTAGCTCTTCCTAGGAAAGCATCACGAGGAACTGGAGTCCCCGTCAATCTATGATAGAATTTAATTGCAATTAGGAATAACCATCTACACGAAGAAATATTCTATTCAGGAGAAACCTCAGATTGAGCTCGTCTCGGTACAGCCGTAGCCTGGATCGAGCAGCAATGGTAGAAGATCGAGCTTACCGTATTTTGGCAAGGGTGATGGACTCCGAAAGTATTAAAAAAGAAAAGTAAGCGGAAGTGGAATACCTGTGGTACGGGTACTTGTTCTGATCCTGTAGAAACGACTGGAGTATAAGTGAAGTCCAAGTTTTGGGCTTATTCACCCATAGAGCGCGGCCGTGACTCGCTGAGAGTGTCAAAAATGCCGATATTGATGAATTCATCAGTCAAAAGCTCTCCTGGCGATATCTCCTAGTCTGACATCCCCTTGATGAACGCAAGCGTCGATATTTTAAGCCGTTTTGAGGGGTTAAAACTGAGAATTAGGAATCTCCAACAAGCCCCGCTAGATTCGCTACTCCGAATGCTGTGGCGACGGGAGTATGTGAATAAACATGGCTTGATTCTAATGAGGAAGAAGGAAAATAATTATCACACATTCCCGAATCTAATACCAGTTCAAAAAATAATGCAACTGTAGATCCGCGATCCAAACCCATATCCAGTCAATCAGTTCCCATCTAAAATCTAAAATCTAAAATCTAAAATCTAAAATGGTAGAAGCCGGAGGCTTGACCGAAAGAGAGGATACTATAGTCCAGGACGCACGGGTAGTCAGAAACCGGGTTTTTTCATAGCAATAGTTCGTTATAGCCCGCCGAAACGATCGAAAACCCGGTTGCGAGGCGTCGTCCATGCGTCCTGGATTGTACTAGAAACCTGCTACCTGAGAATCTTGAGACTCTCACCAGTGTCAGGTCGAGTTATAAAAAAGAACTAAACTGTCTGTGTGTAGTAGTCTAAATGATGGTACTGGATGCTTCTAGGCATCTGTACACCGTCTCACAGCTAGTGGCTCAAGGATATACATACGGGTTTTGCAGGGTTCCCGGCTGATGGCGCTAAAAACTCTGCATTTTTGACGGGGAATGTAGTCCCCGTGTCGTGTTCCTCTTTGGACTAAAGTCACAAAGTTTCTATACTTCCCATATTTATTTATGAAAACCGTTCTGATTGTAGAGGACGATTTGGTTAATGCTCGGGTTTTTTCCAAAATTCTGACTAAGCGGGGGGGCTTAGCCGTGAAGCACACGGAAAATGTTGAAGAGGTGATGCAGATTGCTGCCAACGGCGAAGCTGATTTGATTTTAATGGATGTGTCTCTTTCGCGCAGCGTGTACCAGGGCAAATCTGTTGACGGCATTAAGATTACTCAACTGCTTAAAGCTGACCCGCAAACGGCCTCGCTGCCGATTATTTTGGTAACTGCTCACGCGATGGCTGGTGATAAAGAAACATTTCTAGATCAAAGCGGTGCCGACGGTTACATCTCTAAACCTGTGGTAGACCATCAAGAGTTTGTTAATCAAATCAAGGCTTTGCTGCCTGATTGAGTGAACCATATATGCAGAAGGAATAAGAAGGAAGAAGGAAAAAGGAAGCAGGAAGAAAGAATTGTTTGTGGGAACCAACAAACAATTAAAACTCTAGAATTACAAGGTTTTCTTGAACTCTAAATCTTCCTTCTTCCTTCTTCCTTTCGATGTCCCATCGCACAATGCTATGAGTTCGGACTTGGAATTTGTGAGGAAAAATTTGAGCTTTTTTAACTCATGAAATCGGAGTGTGCGTTGTGGCGAGGAACCAATTTATCCTCAGCGAACACAACGCTGTTCACTCATTCATGCAATCTCAAAACTATGATTAGTCTTCGTCCTCATCGAAGTCAAAACCGATATCATCATCATCGTCACCATCAGGTCCCAAGGCATCATCATCAGTCTCAGCGACAAACTCGTCCTCATCAACCTCAACTTCCTCAAAATCCTCATCAGCCTCAAGATCAGACCCGCGCCCGATCTCAAAACCGCTCTCGATAGTATACGCGCGACGCGCCGTACGGTCATCAAGTACCACATCCTCCTGTAAATCGTGGATGTCGTCATCAAACACAGCACCATCAAAACCCGCATCCTGGACCCCAGCATCCTCATAGGCATTGAACCCAGTACCCGCAGGAATCAGGCGACCGATAATCACATTTTCCTTCAGCCCCCGCAGCCAGTCAGACTTACCTTCGATCGCAGCCTCAGTCAACACCCGCGTAGTCTCCTGGAACGAAGCAGCGGAAATAAAGCTATCAGTATTCAGCGAAGCCTTAGTAATCCCCAGCAACACCGGAGTATAATCCGCCGGCGCTCCACCAGTAATTGACATCGCCTCATTCACCTGCTCAACCTGCCGCAATTCTACCAACTCACCGGGGAGCATAGTAGTATCGCCGCCATCTTCCATCCTGACTTTGTTGGTCATCTGGCGGACGATGACCTCGATGTGCTTGTCAGAAATATCCACGCCCTGAGACTGATAAACCGACTGCACCTCATTCACCAAAAACGTCTGCACCTGTTGGAAACTCTCCAAGGCAGCCTCAAAAGTAGACTGCCGCTCCTTGAGCACCTGGAAGAACACCTCCAGAATTTCGTGAGGGTTAGCAGGCCCGTCGGTCAAAGCTTCGGCGACGCCTACGCGCTGTCCGTCGGAAACGATCGGGTTTTGACCAGGCAACAAAGGATACTCCTCAATCCGGCCATCATCCTCAATCACCGCAAGTTCCACAACATCGTCATCCGTAACCACGCGAGCCGTCCCCGGCCGCTTGGCTAAAATACAAGCTTCCTTCGGCTTCCGCCCTTCAAGAAGTTCCTCAATCCGTGGCAAACCCTGAATGATATCCCCAGTCTTTGCCCGCTCAAACACCAGAATCACCAAATTGTCACCCCGCTGCACCAAGTCGCCGTCGTCTACGTGCAGCACAGCACCGGCCGAAACCCGGTAAGGACGAGCCACCCTGAGCAAGAGTTTCGCCGGTTCTGTCTCCGACGCCGGTACAACCTTCACAACTTGGCCGGACTCTTCGAGAACAACCCCCGGAGCTATTTCGGTACCAGCCACCAGCAGTTGACCCGGACTCACATCCGGCGTACCCGCCACAGAAATCGAAATAGAATCCGCATCTCGCATAACCAACAGTCGGCGCACTGGTTCGCCATGCCCCTCACGGATGCCCCGAACGATACCCGCTTCTTTGCAGAGAATCTCTGTGCGGGCGACTACTGCCCCGGGTGCGATCGACTGCCCATCTTCGACCAACAGCCGCGTGTGAGTGCTGCCCTGAGTCGGATCGGCAGACACATCCCGCCGAATCACCAGGGATTCCAAAATCACTAACTGCAAGCGGAAAGTCTTGGAAGCTCGATCGCCCCCATCGCTCACAGCCATCGCCAACTCTTGCGACGCACTACCGTCTTCAGGCGAACCCCAAGCCGGGCCCGAACCGTCCGCCCCAAAAGCCGTAGCATCATCCTCATCCGGCAGCAGCTCGATATCCGCAGCTAGTTGCGGAGCTCCCGAACCAATTTCCAAAATAAGCTGAGTCCGAAGCAGTTCCAATCCCTCGACAGATTTGACGCGCTCCCCATCCTTATAAGGGAGTCGCTGCACCGCTTTCAAAGAGATCGACTCATTCAGCGCCGTCTGAGAAGGCACCGGTGGCTTATCCGGCACCGGAAACTCCACCACAGGGCGCAGCAGCAAAGCCGGGCCCTCGGGAGTTTCGATATACTCGGCATAGCCCAACTCTTCGGCAATCAAGCCCGGGGAAATCTCTTCACCCGCGTTGACGATTTGACCTTCCCCGAAAGTTAGCGGCGGGCGGTCAACTACATGGAGCGTCCCCGGCTTAATCACAATTTCCCGGAGGATGTCATTTTTCTGAGTGATTTCCACTGCCCCGCTGGTTTGGCAGAAAATATCCTTAACCACCTCAGTACCGGCCTCAACGTACTGGCCATCTTCCACCAGCAGCAGAGAAATATCCTTATTCACCTCGTGGCACTCTTCCGGTATCCAGAGCAGAGTGCCGCCTTTGACAACTTCGTAGCCAAGTTTAGCTTTGCCGCGCTTGTGGACTTCCACTCCCCCGTACTTGACAATGCCCCCTGTAGCTGTGCGGTAGCTGTCGTCGAGCAGTTCGGCGACGACTTCCCCGTTAATCACTTTGCTCCCAGGAGCCGTCTTCAGGGAAAACCGCTGCTTAGAAGATGTTTCGATCGTGTAGTGGTCGCGGCCGCCTGCACTTTCGGCCCGCACGACTGCTTGGTCGAGCAGGACTTGGGCGGTGATAATTTCAATTTCTCTGGGGTCAGCGATGCGGACTACGCCACCGTGTTCGGAGATGAGTTTGGTTTCGGCAATTACGCTTTCGGCCGGAATGCGATCGCCATTTTTCACTGCTGGTTCGGCACCAGGGGGCAAGTTGTAGACTTCTCCTGAGAGAATCCAAATCAGCCCGCCTTTGCTAGCTGTGCGGGTTGTGTTCCCTTGGCGGTCGGTTTTTTCTTCTGGCACCAAATCAGCAAATTTGGCTTCTCCGGCTAAGTCGGAAGCCACGTCTGTAGTCACTTTTTCCGTAGTTTTGCGGGCGGCGCGACCGACGATCGGCACTTCTGCCAAAACTTGACCGGGAATGGCGCGCTGTCCGTCTTTGACCATCAGAGTAGAACCCTGGACGATCGCCAATTCGATTTTCAGTTTTTGATTTTTGGCGCCGGATTTCCCTTCTTCAAATCCGTCGCCCTCAAATACAAGTTTGCCGTTGTTTTCTGCCACCAGTGCTTCTTCGCCGTGTCTGGTGCGGAAGGAGCGAGTACGCAAGTTCTTGAATTTCACTACGCCGGGGAAGGGGGCGCGTTCTTGTTTAGCGACTTCTCCGGTGAATACGCCGCCGGTGTGGAAGGTACGCATGGTGAGCTGGGTTCCCGGTTCCCCGATCGACTGAGCTGCAATAATCCCGATCGCTTCTCCCATGTCCACCATTTTCAAGTGGGCGAGACTCCAGCCATAGCAGTGCTGACAAACCGATCGGGTAGATTCACAAGTCAGGGGCGATCGTAAATACACCTCTGCCACCCCAGAATTACCAATTTCCGTCGCCAACTCCTCGGTAATTGGCTGATTTCGCACGGCTTTTTCGCTGCCGTAAGACACGATTTCCCCGGTTTTGGGGTGCACCACATCTTTGGCGAACACCCGCCCTAGCAGCC
>JACJNV010000157.1 GCA_014695175.1 Microcoleus sp. FACHB-DQ6
ATGGCGCTGTTTAGCGGCGAGGCGGATAATGCGGTCAAAGCGGGAATTGCTATGCTGCAGAGCCTCGTTGAATACAATCAACACCGCGCTAATTCTGGCTATGGGCTGATTCAGATTGGGATTGGCATCAATACTGGAACTTTGATGCTGGGAACGGTGGGCGGTCAAAATCGCATGGAGGGCACAGTAATTTCCGATGCGGTGAATTTAGCTTCTCGGGTGGAAAGTTTGACGAAAAATTATGGGGTGTCGCTATTAATCACCCAGTCAACTTACTCGCGTTTAGAAAATCCATCCCTGTACGCAATCCGCACCCTCGATACGGTAAAAGTCAAGGGAAAATCTGAATTAGTAACAGTTTATGAGGTGTTTGATGCTGATGGGCCTGAAACCAAAGCGGGCAAATTAGCTACGCTGGAATTGTTTGCAGAAGCTAGGGCAAATTACTTGGAAGGGAAGTTAGCTGAGGCGGCCCGGCTGTTTGCCGAGTGTTGGCGTCAGAATCAGGGCGATCGCGTGGCTAAAATTTATTGGGAACGCTGTCAGTCTGGATTGGCGAGTCGCACCACAATCCAAGACAGACCACACAATTTACATTAATTGCAACAGTCCCAAACTCGATCGCTACATTGTTAGAGGCGGAGATCATTTTCATTTTTCTGACTTGGCGGTCAATAATATTTTGCGGCAAGTCAAATTCGTTGACCATGCACAGGGGAATCGCCCCACCGCGATATTGCTGAGCATAATTGTCTGCGGCTGTTGTTGAGCCTGGGAATTGACGGATTTCACGAGTGGTATTGGGGCGAGGGTTGGGTGCAGTCTCGGTTGGAGGGAGTGTCGCTGCTAGCGCTGAATTTGGAGCAAACGGCTAGTTTACTGCGTTTGTGCGGGTTTTTGGCGGGTAAGCAGAAAGGCTCAGAGTGATGTGAAGGCCGATCGCTTCATTGAGAACTAGGATTAGGTCAAGATCCATCAAAGCAGCGATCGCGGGCAAGGAGGGCAAAAGCAAGAGTAACCGAATTTTTCGGGCATTATCTAACTTATGTCCCTGTGTAAAAACATACCGGAACATATTCTAGCTTTTTCGCCCTATTCGGTATGCAACATTAGCTGTAAGTTTGGGATGGGAAAATTTGTCAAAATATTTTCCTAAATCTGACTTCTCCTCCTCGATAGGCACTTTCATCTTAGTTTCGTTACTCCTGAGTATGTCTATTTTATGATTTTGAGCCAACTGGTCAAACCAATTATAAAAGTGGGAGTTATTGTTATCAATAAACAAGAAAAATGAGCCGGTTTTTGCCTGATCAAATAAGTGAGCGAAGTATTCCTCGGCTGAGTCCCGTAGGCTAAATACTTCTGACATAAAGTAAATCATTGTAAAAAGGTCTGACTGAAAATACTTTATGTGAGATTCCCAGTCATCACGTTTAGTGACATCTAGTGGCATATAAGAAGTTGATATGCGAAAGTCGAGGTCTTCTACTTTGTCCTCAACGTCACTCCAAGATTCTCCCCAGCTTTTCTCGCGATCGTAGAGGTGAAACTGTATGGTCGGTGACTTTTTCTTCGTCATCAAGTATTTGAGGATTCCCAAGAAATCGCTGCCTGGCCCTCCTCCAATACAAGCTACCTTGACTTTTTGCTTGTCAAAAAGATCACCTAAAACAGGAGTTTGCTCAATAATATTACACACCAAATTAGAATGGGATGTTACGTAGACATAAATATAAGCAAACCTAGTCGTCGGGTCGCTATAATTTATGTTACATTCCTGCAATAGTTGAAGATATTCTTCTCGCAGGTTGTCTAGTGCGGCCTTAATTACCTCATCCTTTTCAGCTTCATCTCCGGGAATTTGGACATAAGCTTCATCAAGAACAGATTTAATTATTTGAAAGCAATTCATAGTACATAGCTAAGTGACACCAGTCTCATCTTAAATCACGATTCAGGATTTGGTTGGTGAATACATAAAAATTTATGTAGGTTACAAAAAGTAATTATCCTTGTCTTGTTAAAATGCTAAAATTAGCTTTACATGATTAATGGTAAAGCTGGGCAGTGCTTGTGTCAACAACTGTATATTTATAAATTTCAGTAAAACGTAATCAGCGAGCAGATTTATGTATACTCAACTTTCATTGTGGGAAGAGCCAAAAGCAGAAAGCCAGAAACATGGTCAGCAATTATCTCTGCCTGATGCCGAAGTAATCATGTACCGCGACTTCTTCAATAACACTGAGAGCAACCAGATATTTGCGGAATTGTACGGCACTATTAATTGGAAGCAAGAGGTGGCTCTGCTTTTTGGCAAGCAAGTCGCTATACCGCGACTTACCGCATGGTACGGAGATGCAGGTAAATCTTACACTTACTCCAAAATAAAAATGGAGCCTAATCTATGGACACCTACACTCATAACAATCAAATCTAAAATAGAAGCAATAGCAGGTACAGTGTTTAACAGCGTGTTGCTTAATCTATATCGCGACGGCAAAGATAGTGTAGCTTGGCACAGTGATGATGAATCAGAACTTGGTGAAAACCCAGCGATCGGTTCTGTAAGTTTTGGGGCTACTCGTCGTTTTATGCTCAGGCACAAATACCAAAAAGAAATGAAATTAGAAATTCAATTAACTCCTGGAAGCTTCCTGATGATGAAAGGAGTAACCCAGCATTTTTGGCAACACCAAATCCCGAAAGCAGCCAAAGTTACTGAACCAAGAATAAACCTTACTTTCAGGAAAGTAAGCTAAATGAATTAATGGTAATTTGTAATTTGCATATGCGTTTATCTGCCTTTAATTGCGGTTTTAATAAAAAAAGATTGCAACTTTTGTTAACAGTAAAAGTCGCGATTTTCGCACAGCAATAACAGTACCGCCGAATTAGCGATCGCACCGGAGTGCCGCTGCTACGGCTGAATTTGGGTCAAACGGCTAGTTTGTTGCGGCTGCGCGGGTTTTTGGCGGGTCAGCAGAAAGGCTCAGAGTGACGTGAAGGCCGATCGCACTTATTGTCTCTCAAAGTCTCATTCTTCACGTTTACCGATTTTGCCTGTTAAGGTGTAGTGCATCCCCTTAAGTTTTACCTCGTCTTTACTCCCTAACTCTTTCAATTTCCTTAACTAACTCGAAGCTAAATTTGCCCCAACTATTGACCTAACTTTGGCAACATATATATTAATAATTCGTAAATAGCTAGGTCGGGAGGAGTACCAATCTCGACCAAAATAATTATATCTGAAGATAGACGAATTCTCACTTAAACACAGCTAGGCTATATAACTAGCATCAAATAAACTACTTAAAAATTACTTATAATAAATTGATTAATATAAGGAAATTTTAAGTAGAGCTTAAGATTAAAAAAAGGAAATTTATGGTATTGAGTATTATTGTTCACGGTGGAGCAAAAACCATCACAGAAGACAAGGTTGCAGCCAACAATGCAGGCTGTACCGCAGCAGCAGAAGCGGGTTGGGCAGTGCTCGCAAGCGGGGGTTCCGCAGCAGAAGCAGTTGAGGCAGCTATCCGGGTTCTGGAAGCTGACCAGACATTTAACGCAGGCTTTGGCTCGGTTCTCAACAGTAAGGGAGAAGTAGAGCTAGACGCAGCGATGATGGAAGGCGGTTCCTTAGCTTGGGGAGCCCTCGCAAATGTTCAAGGCGTGCGCCATCCCATCTCTGTGGCGCGAAAGATTATGGATAAAAAACCCATGTTCTTAGTAGCGGATCATGCAGAAAATTTTGCTGCAGAAATTGGAGCCGAGATGTGTACAAAAGAAGACTTAATCGCCGATGAGCAACAGGAAGAGTGGGAGGAGGAAAAAGAAGTTATTGACCGCCCCAATACAGTTGGTTGTGTAGCTTTGGATAGTAGTGGCACCTTAGTTGCCGGTACCTCAACAGGGGGCACTATGAATAAGCCCGCCGGTCGCGTCGGCGACAGCGCCATTATCGGCTCAGGCTTGTTTGCTGACAGTCAACAGGGCGGTTGCTCGACCACAGGCGATGGCGAGTCGATTATACCAGTAGTTCTGGCTAAGACGGCGATCGACATTCTAGCGTCCGGCAAACACCCAGACGAAGCCGCGCAGATGGCTATTGAGACTCTGGCATCGAAGGTGGCAGGAGAAGCTGGGTGCATCCTCATAGACCCTCAAGGGCGGGTTGGCTGGGCGCATAACTCAACCGACATGGCTTGTGCTTATATGACCGAAGGAATGGACAAGGTGGCTGCCTTCACCAAGAAAAAACAACTCGTCCATCATTGAGCTTGCATTCTCTCTAGTTGGAGAGAGTTAAAATTCCGCAACTAATATCTTGTTTCCTAGCTATTAAGTAGCTTGACATCAATAAACACTTTGTCAATTTGTAGGGCGGGCAATGCCCACCCTACATTTAATTATGTCCAGCTACTTAGTTGCCGAGACAACAGTTCAATTCAAACTCGACTTGGATGTTTTTATGAACTCAACATACGACTTTCCTTACTTTCAGGGCAATTCTCTTTCCGATTTGTTTGCTCCAGACATCACAGATGCACGTTATGCGTTCATCCTAAATTACCCTGCAACTGCCAGTTGGGCTGCTTACCCCAACAGGAAAAAATACTTTATTCAAGACGGCAGCAGTGAAGCCACCAAAACTTCTTTCGACAAGATTGGCCAGAAGGAACCTTGGAAAAATCTGGCTGTGTTAGGCGATGCCATCCCAGGGATTGTGATTAATTCGCCGCCGAACTCGCTGATTGACTATTGGCGGGAGCATTTTGGCTTCAGCTACAGCAGTATGGAGATGATAGACTGCTCAACTTATATCGAAGATCTCAGCGTAAGCGATCGCTTTGACAAACTCCTCAGTCTATTTCCCTTCGACAATCTCAAACCCGAAAAACACGCCGTCCATCCCGACATCCACTACCACTTGCTCAGCAAAGCAACGCTCGCAGAATTAGGGGTGCAATGTCCGAAATACCAAACCTACAATCTGCACGAAGTCACTCTCGAAAGCATTCAGTTACCAGAGCAATTCCCCTACTTGATTAAAACATCCCACGGACTTTCTGGAGAAGGCACTTATATTATCAAAAGCGGCAGCGATCTGAACTACTGCTTGCAGGAAGTGAGGAAATATCTCGATATTAAGTTGCTGGATACGATTATTGTCTCGGAATTCGTCAAGAATGAAGTGCAGAACTACTGCGTGCAGTTCTATGTAAGCAAAACGGGAAATATCAGGCTCATCGGCACTACGAGCCAACTTGTCACTCCAGAGGGCAGCTATTTAGGGGGACTGATTCACTACCGCGAAACCGACATGAGTAGGTTTTTTGAGATGATTGCCGCTATTGGTAAATATGCTCACCAACAGGGTTATTTCGGCGTTATTGGCTTCGACGTGCTGGAAGACTCTGAGGGACAGTTGTATGCGATCGATGCCAATTTCCGAGTTAATGGCTCGACTCCGCTTTGCTTACAGCGCCATACCTTACTGGGGCTGGGAAAGGAGGTGGCTAAATATTCCAGTGACTGGCGAATGGATGGGACTTTGGAATCCATTCTTGTCACCCTGAAACCAGAACTCGATCGCAAGGACTTGATAATCTTGTCAGCTTTAGAGAAGGTTAAATACGGGAAAATCTACACGGAAATTTACGGGATAGTTGCGGGTGAGGATATGAAGGACATGGAGCACATCGAGCAGAATTTGCACAGTAAGGGATTGCAGCAATAGGGTTAATATTTACTCTACCGATTGCAGCGGTTATGCGGTTTTCCCCCTCATCACGCGCGCACCACCAACACCGAACAAGGAGCCTCAGCCACAACCTCCGCACTCACCGAACCCTCCAAAATCCGCTTTAAACGAGTCAAACCCCGACAGCCGATCGCAATTAAATCCGCCTTATAAATAGGAGCCAAACGCCAAATTTCCGGCGCTGGCTCCCCCGAAACAATTTCCAAATCGCTCTGGCCAGGCAACTTTTCCTGATAAGATTGCAGTAACTTCTCCACCTCTCGGTAAGCAATCTCATCTCACTGAGCGTGAGGTCGATCGACAACCGCGTCAAAATCCGACGTACCAGAACTCACAACATGAACTAGAATCAGCTTTACCGTCGGTTCTAGCTGAAATTGCCCTACAACTTGCAATACTTGAGTCGCTAACTCTGAATACACCATGCACTTTTAAATTTCAGATATTAGACTTTAAATTTCTCGTTGATTGTCGCCTACTTTCGACAATTTCGCGCTTCCCACCAACATCATC
>JACJNV010000158.1 GCA_014695175.1 Microcoleus sp. FACHB-DQ6
TGAAAAGAAGCAATGAGGCGATCGCCAAACTATTCAAAAGCAGCGGACTCGGTGGGGAAAACCTCAAAGACGCTCAACCTCAACCCTTGGCCTCTGGGAACAACTGGAACGTTGCTCTTGTTTTCGATACCAAAGGAGGCGAACTCTTTGCCCAACTTACTAAAAATTTAGCAGGCACCGGGCGCAGTATCGGTATTTTCCTAGACGAAACAATGATCAGTTCTCCAGTTGTCGGCGTTGAATTTGCCCAAACAGGAATTACTGGTGGGAGTGCCGTAATTCAAGGCAACTTTACAACGCAAGAAGCCAACGATTTGGCAGTGCAATTGCGCGGTGGTGCTTTGCCGGTGCCGGTCGAAATTGTCGAAAACCGTACTGTCGGCGCTAGCTTGGGTAAAGACAGCATTCAAAGCAGTATTAACGCAGGTATAGGCGGCCTAGTTTTAGTCTTGATTTTCATGGTGGCCTACTATCGACTCCCCGGCGTAATTGCCAATATTGCGCTGTTAATTTATGCTCTGTTAACTTGGGCAGCTTTCGTACTTTTGGGAGTGACATTAACGCTGCCGGGAATTGCTGGTTTTGTGCTCAGCATCGGGATGGCAGTGGATGCTAACGTGCTGATTTTTGAGCGCACGCGGGAAGAGTTGCGGGCGGGGAAATCGCTTTATCGATCGGTCGAATCGGGTTTTTACCGCGCTTTTTCCAGCATTTTAGACGGTAACGTCACAACAGTTATTGCTTGTGCTGCTTTGTTCTGGTTGGGTGCTGGTTTAGTTAAAGGGTTTGCTGTAACTCTGGGATTGGGCGTAGTAGTGAGTATGTTTTCTGCTATTACTTGCAGCCGCACTCTACTTTTGGTAGTGTTGGGCTTTCCGGCGCTGCGAAAACCTCAGTGGTTCTGCCCCGATTTGTCTAAAACTGCTAATAGTTAACAGTTGTTATTAGTTATTAGTTATTAGTTATGTGTTAGTTAGCTGATACTAATAACCAATAACCAATAACGACTGGCTTCTTCTTTCTTCCATCCATCCATCACATCCCGTATATTGCTCGTTGCCGAACTTCCCTCTTCCTTCAAATTATGAAATTCAGTATTATCAAACAGCGATCGCTCTGGTGGAGTATTTCCGCCGCTATAATCCTCGCAGGTATAGTGTCGATGGCGATTTCTTGGACTCGTCCCGACATCCGCGCACCGCTGCGCCCCAGTTTGGACTTTATCGGCGGCACTCGGCTGCAATTTGAACTCGACTGCACGAAACCGGAAAATTGTAAACCCATCGATATTGCTGCTGTCCGCGAAGTCCTGGACGCCCAAGGTTTAGGTGGCAGCAGCATTCAAGTTATCGGTCAAGAACAGCGAGGTTTGTCGCTGCGAACGAAAACTTTGGATGTCGAACAGCGGACTAATTTGCAAACAGCTTTGAGCGAAAAGATAGGCGCTTTTTCTCCTCAATCTACTCAAATTGATACGGTTGGGCCTACCCTCGGTAAACAATTATTTAGTTCGGGATTGTTGGCTTTATTCCTTTCCTTTGCCGCAATTACGGTTTATCTAACTTTCCGGTTTCAGTTGGATTATGCCTTTTTTGCTTTCGTTGCTCTCTTCCACGACGTGTTGGTGACTCTTGGTGTTTTCTCGTTTTTGGGTTTAGTTCAAGGAGTAGAAGTTGACAGTTTATTTGTGGTGGCGCTCTTGACAATTATCGGTTTTTCTGTTAACGATACAGTGGTAATTTACGATCGCGTGCGAGAAATAATCAAGCTAAATCCGGGACAGTCGATCGATCAAATTGTCGATGATGCTGTTACGCAGACCATGGGAAGGTCAATTAACACGACTTTTGCTACTCTCCTGACACTGTTTTCCATCTTTTTGTTTGGCGGCGAAACCCTCAAATACTTTGCTTTAGCATTGATTGTCGGCTTTATTGCGGGTGCGTATTCGAGTATTTTCATTGCGAGTACCCTGCTAGCTTGGTGGCGCACTCGCACGGCCCACTCTATCCCTGTCCCCGCAGAAGGAATCAACCAGTCAGAGGAAGTTTAATTGTCATGGCTCATCAGTCATTAGTTATTAAGCTGCTGATTGCTGTTAACGGTTAACTCAGGACTAAGGCAAAAAAATGGTTTGACGCGCCACTGATAGCGGTAAGCTGCGCGCTGGGTACCCTAAATACTAATGACTAATAACTAATGACTAATGACTAATGAAAGCGACGCAAATTTTCAAATTGAAGTCCAAAGGCTTCACAAACTAACAGTTTATGGCCGCTGGTTAACTGTGATATTACTGTGGATTAGCGTCGGTTCTTTGAGCATTTGGAGTTTGCGCCGCGAAATCGCTTTGTGGTTAGAACACTTCACTTGGGCGGCGGTGCGCTACGGTTTATTTTTTAATCGCTGGCCAACTCTCGGTTTGGGTTTGTGCTTGGGAATGACTTTAGGAGTGCTAACTTGGCAAAGTCGCAATATGGTGCGAGGATTGCCCCATCGGGAAAAACAGGGTTTGGAACAGCAAGTGCGCCGCATTCGCCAGCGGGGGCCGAGTCATCCTTTGTGGAAGTGGGTTTGCAAAGGTTCGCGGTAGCCGACGGGCTTTATTCTTTAGTCTCAACCCAGAGGAACGAAAGTTTGACTCTTAAGCGGTTTCAACGGCCGAGTCCCTAACTTTTATTGCTTCTTCCTTCTTCCTTCTTGCTTCTTCCTTCTATCCTTTACATCCGTTACATCCGCCCTTGCGAATCCGTTGCCGAACTTCCTTCTTCCTTATTCCTTCTATCCGTTACATCCGTTACATCCGCCCTTGCGAATCCGTTGCCGAACTTCCTTCTGTTGTATCACGCAAAGCGAGGCAAAATATGTGCTACCGAAGACTGTTGAAGCGGAATTTCGATCGCAAATTCTGCTCCTTTTCCCGGTTCCGAAAAGCACTTCAATGCGCCGCCGTGTTGGTTGACAACAATTTCATAGCTAATCGACAGTCCCAAACCCGTTCCTTGGCCGACCGGCTTAGTAGTAAAGAAAGGGTCAAACAACCGCTTCCGAACCTCTTCTGTCATCCCCGGGCCGTTGTCAGAAATTTTAATTATTACTTTTTTTTTCTCAATTAACTCGGTGCGAATCCGAATCGTAGGAACCAGGCGAGCAGAGTTAGAAAGTGATGATTGAGTCGTTGTACAAGACTGCTTTTGGTTGCCTAAGTGCGACTTTTTAGAGGTTTTTTGATCGACATTTTCGTATTTATTAGACTCAACCAGAGCGTAAATTGCATTAAGTAAAATATTCATAAATACCTGATTGAGCTGTCCGGGATAGCACTGCACCAGCGGCAAGTCGCTGTATTCTTTGTGAATTTCTATCGCCTCCTGCCCCGGTTTCCCTTTAAGCTGGCTTTGCAAAAGCATAATCGTGCTGTTGATACCTTCGTGAATGTTGACCTGCTTCATTTGAGCTTCGTCTAACCTGCAAAAATTCCGCAGCGACAAAACGATATCGCGCACTCTTTCTGCACCTTGCTGCATAGAATTTAAGACTTTCGGCAAGTCTTCTAGCAAATAATCGAGTTCGATTTTTTCTGCTTCCGCTTCAATTGCTGCGATGGGTTCGGGACAGTGCTGTCGGTAGATGTCGAGCATCCGCATTAAACCTTGCGTGTACTCTTTAGCGTGGTGCAAATTGCTATAAATAAAGCCGATCGGATTGTTAATTTCGTGAGCAACTCCGGCTACCAACTGCCCCAAAGAAGACATTTTTTCTGTTTGAATTAGTTGAGTTTGAGTGCGCTGAAGTTCCAGCAAGGCAAGTTCGAGCTGTTGGGCTTGATGTCTCAATTGCGCTTGCGATTCTCGCATCGCCACGGTTGATAACTCGTGAATTTGCAACTGAGAAAGCAGCAGTTGGTGTACGTCTAAAAGTTTGTAAGTATCCGGTTCTACTTGTACTACAATTGGTTCGTGGATGAGTTCTGGCGAGCGCTCCAAAGACTGCCGCACTGCCGTCATAATTGAGGTTTCGCGATCGAGAACCAACATATCAGTTTGAGTAAAGCGGTAGAGTATAAACAAAGGCTGTTGAGAAAATAACTCCAAACTGTAGGGGCGGCTCATGTGTTCAAAATAACGCCGCCGCGAAATCATCCCTATAAACTTTCCTTGCTGAGTGATGATGATGCCGGGAACTAAAGGGTTTGCTTGAAAAATTTTAGCAACTTCGTTCCCCGGACACTCAGATTCTAGGAGAAAGTCGTACAGGGTTAATTCCTGTAGAGTCGATCGCAAACCAAGCGGCGATTTTAGGGGACTCAACCCGTCAGTTTCATACACTGCTCCCTCCTTTGGTAATTGGCAGTTGCGGTTGGCTGCTGGAGTCTTGCCTACTATTTAGACGGCGTTTTTAACTCTTTTTATAGCTTAGTTATCACCTTCCCTCTGCTCCCAGGAATCCAGTTAATTCAGCAGGATTTTTTTTTCCTGAAATCATGCTGGTGTCCCCCGAAACGAGATTGCAGGTTAGATTGATTTAACAGCAAATACCACTTTGAAACCTGACTATGTATTGAATTTTATATATCCAAGATTTTACTAATCCGAATATAACAGTCATAACTATTTTTAATGTTTGATGACATTAATTTGGTTCAGATGGATAGACATCTGCGACCTGTGGCAGTACATTTCGTATTACCCCTTGCGTAAAATTATATTACAATAAGACAACAATAGCGACAAATCGGCAGCCGATCGCCCGATTTTAAAATTCAGGCAAAACAGGTTTCTGGAAATTGCCAATGAATCTCAATTGTCAGTTTTTTTGCACAAATGCCGATCGCACTCAACCCGAGGATTGTCATGTAGGTAGTCTTCCAGCCAGGGACAGCCGATAGCGAGCAATTTGTCAAGTTCGGCAGCTTATACTTTAGCCGCATCGACACTCCAAAGCTTCACCGACGAAATTTTTCCCGGCAGATGCTAAAGTTGTGCGATCGCAACTAAAACTCACATTCCACACATCCGCTTAATGTGCCTTAAAAGTTTCCACAAAAGTACGGTCGGGCCACGAACTTGAGATTCAAACTCTGTCGCTGGCAACTCCGACACGGAGAATCAAGAGGAAGCAGAAAGAAATAATTCTATTTTACCCGACTTTTCCCCAACTTCAACTTCAATTTGAGGAAGTTGGTTTGGTTACGATAATATTTGGATCATTATTATTTCTCCTCCCCCTTGATTTTAGGCAATTCTCATTAGAAACTCTAAGATGTTGATTTGAGGAACCTCGGGGGGTGGGGTTTGGTTGGGCGATCGCACTGGGCTAAATTGAAATGACATATGAGGAAAGTAAACGACGGTTTCCATGTGCGGTTTCCCGAACTAGAGGTGGTAATTGTATACACGGCGGGACGATCGTACTTTCAGTACAATGTCAGTATTTCAACCTGTACACCTGTTGAGTCTGAGTCTGTGAGAGTGTGAAAGTCCCTTTAATCCTTGCGCTGTCTGGATCGGAGGTTTTTGAAGAGTGGGGCGGTGCGAGGCCCAGAAGCAGACTGTTAACCAAGCGGCACTAGGGAAGCCGGCAGCTAGGGCCTACCGAGGAAAGATTTTAGGCGATCGCCGTTAAAGATCGAGAGAAAAAAGCACAATAGCACCAACAGCAATATCACCCAAAAGAATGATTGATCGACAAAAAGTTGCGTGTTATATTTCTAAATAATTCTATACAAAAATACTTTTACCTAAAAGGAGAACAAAAAATGGACACCCCTACAGAGCGCCTACAAGAACCGGTCGGCACAAGAGAACTCGAATCAATACCTGTATCTGACAAAGTTTCTTCCCAAAAAGTTAGTGAGGTTAATTTTGAAACGACTCCTTTAGAAACCCCAGCTTATACTCAGCAAAAAGTTAGCGTCGAGGAGGTGAAAATTAACGGCGACGATTTGGTTGCTAAAGTTAAAGAACTGATTCACGAAGGAAATATCCGCCGCATCATTATCAAAAATGAAGAGGGACGGATTTTGGTAGAAGTTCCTCTGACGGTCGGAGTAGTCGGTGGAGTCATCGGTGCGGCCTTGTTTCCAGTCATTGCAGCAGTAGGAGCGATAGGTGCATTAGTCGCTCACATGACTATCATCATTGAAAGAACCGAGTAAAAAAACTCAGTTGTTAGTAATAGCTGATGTCCGGTTAATTTCGCGCAATCAACCTTGTTGGTAGTAAGTAAGACCCTCCTCTCTTTATCGATGAGAAAAAAATGACCTTTATTACTACTAAATTAATTGTGGTTATCTAACCGGACTTAAACAAACTTCAAGCACAAACTGGCTTGATAAATAGATGGCTAGTAACTGTTACTACTCCCTTCTCTTTTTTCGCGATTTCTAGGCTCTATTGCCCTCCCACTCTGGCAGTAAAGTTGCCACTTGTAACGGTGCAATGAATCATCTAAGATGAGGTAAAATCCCTGGCTGAGCGTGGTTTGATGACACTGGTTCATTACCTTCAAGTGACGTTGATTCATTTCACTGAATGACCAAGGCGCTGCGCTTAAAAAATGGTGTAATTTGTGGTAAGTTACTCGCACGGCATGTGCCACCATCGGCGAGAGGTGGTTTGGCTTACTTTCTCCCAATAATTCGCCTAAATAGTTCCTAAACTCCCGTTTTTGGGCTTGATGACGAAAGATCTCGTCAAATCTTGGACACCCTTTATAAAAGAAAAGCAGGGGGGCATTGCGGCGGGGGTTGTCTCCTTCATTGCTCATCTTTTAAGTTTATATGCTTGCTCTGCAAGGATATAAACTCATCTAGCCTGTATTTTTTGTTTAAGTCCGGCTAATCCTATTCCCTTGGAGGACTCAGACAATCACTCGGAGGGTAGAGCCTGCTTAATGCGTTGGCTAGTTAGATTTGATACAGATTAAGGAAAAGCCAAAAGTTCTCTAAACTTCCTAAGCATTAAGCTGTTAAGCATTTAAACAGGGTATGACTAAAACCCCCAAGGTTTACACATGAATCTTGACTGAATCTTGACAGTGAATCGAAGTAAGTGATTTAAATGCTGAACAGCTTAGCTCAAGTTTTCAAACCAGAGCATCTCCTACAGACAAATATTTTTTGAATAGTTGTGGCGAAGATAATTATGAAACCTAACGAAGAAAATAGCTCTAGCCGTGAAATTCATCAAGAAGTTCACACAGATGCAACTAACGGTCACGTCAGTACAACCCGAACTACTACAAGTGTTCCGAGTACAACGGGGAAGGCTTCTAAAGAAGCAGCTCATCACCAAGGTTATGTACAGGGTCAAATGGCTGAAAACCACCGCCAACTTGGAGTCCAAGAAGTCCGCGATAATGAGAATGCCGGCCGCGGGTTACTGTTAGGGATTCTTCTTGCTTCTTTGGCAGGCTTAGTTCTGGGCAGTGTATATTACTTCAATCGGGGTGAGGAGGCTCCTACTCCTACTGCTGCTCCTGTGATTGTTGTACCGAAAGCGAATCAACCTTCAGCAACACCTTCTCCGACTCGGACTGTAGAGAGAGAAAAAACGATAATTCAAAAGATTGTTCCGGTTCCGGTTCAACCATCTCCAGTTCAAAAGGCTACGCCTGCTCCTCAACCAAGTCCAGCTCAAAACGCAACTCCGGCTCCTCAAGCAAGTCCGGCTCCCAATATCAATATTACAATTCCAAATTCACAGCAGCAAGATGCACCTGCTCAGCAAGCAGCACCGTCTCCATCTTCGCCGTCAAATAATACCAATACTACGGTTCCGACTCCGCAGGATGAGCCAGCTTCCACTGCGCCAACTCCAGCACCTGAGAGTTCAGCTACTCCATCTCCCACTCAAGATGAGGGCGCTCCTGGAGCAGGTACCAGCGGCGAAACTAATACCGAAAGCCAGAGCGATTCTAATCCTACGGGTACGGCTGTACCTGAGAGCAACTCCGGCGCAGAGGGCGCGACTGGTTCACCGCAATAGAAGTTGGATGTCGAATTAGCCCGCCTGGGGTTCAAACCCCAGACTCATAGCTAAAGTCCTTTAAAGCTCACCTCTTGCACCATTGTCAGCAACAGGCTGTCCGGCCTGTTCCACAAAAGATAAATTTTCTTGTGGAACAGGCCGGACAGCCTGTTCATAAAAGGCTAATTGAGAATGATGCAACATCTCAGACTAACCGGACATTGTGGCTCAACTCAAGAAACCTGGTTTCTGCAATGGAAAACGTTTTAAGATTTTGCCAACCTATCCTAAGAAACAGTTTGGTGAACTAATTTAACTTTCCCTAAAGCCGTCTTCCTGCTGTCAAAGAGTTTCATCACGCCGGAGGAGATGGTCTCGATGACATCGGGAGCGCAGTAAGAGAGAAACTCTTCCGAGGAAGTAGGATCTGCAAAAAACTCTTGAGCTTTCTTCAACAAGTTTTCAGTTTCAGCAAAGCCGATAGATTTGATAATAAACGTAGAAACCGGGGAGTTTTTAATATCATAGCGCGATTCTTGATTGCGTCCTATTTCTAGCAAATCTAACACTTCTCTTTGCAACTGACTGTCTAAGGGGTAGGCGATCTGTTTGTTGGGCAAGTAATCCTCCAACACCGAGGTTGTAAATCCTGATGTCCGCAATTCTCCCATCATAGTTGAAAGCGGAATCTCGCGGCCCATACGGTAGGAAAGAGCTTCTAAAATGGCGATAGTAATTAACTTGACCCCCAGATAAAGTTTAGCAACTTCGATATTTTTGCGAGTTCTGGCAATCAGGTTAGCGTAGGTTTCATCGTCCGGCTCTTGCATAAACTGCTGGAAAACCAGTTCGGGTTTGAGGAAGTTCAAAAATCCTTCCATTTTTTGCAGAGACTTGCGATATCCGGCAACAGTATAGGAATTAACATGGATCAATTCGTGGTTGGTTTCTGGCATCAAATTCCAGGTATTGTCTAAGAAATTAGAGGAATTTCGAGAGGCAAAATTCTCGACATCTCTATTTGCTAACCTGACAGCACGCTTGACAATTTCTACAATTTCTGAATGCCTCCATCCCAAGTTAAAATCGCGATTTATACTTACCAAACGCTGGTGCAAAAGTTCGATCGCGCTTAAACCGCTGGGCGACACGGGACGAAAAGGGATAGTAGCTTCGATGCAAGCTGTTATCTCAGCGATCGTACTAGCTGGCAAAAAAGGCTCCAAACATTTGGCAGCAATAACGGCACTCAAAAATTCGTTTTGGCCGGCAAACGGAGAGAGAGTCTTGCCGGGAATAAACCCAAATACTGAGGCCACTAGGTGATACATGGCATCGTCGGGCAGTTCGGTTTCATCTCTAATAACTAACTGCGATCGCACCTCTTTGACAAAAGGACAAAGGGCGCTGCTAATATTGAAACTAACCCCCTGATCGACTTGCACGTACACGAGGTCGTGAAACAGCGCAGCCAGCACCTCGATCGGATCGACTGACCCCCCGACCTCAAAAATGTGTTCCGACGTGTGAAAGTAGCGCCAAGGCCCTCTCATCGTTTGAATGATTAGCTCAGCTATCTGCTCCAGCTTTGGAATGTCTACTCGACCTCCCAATTGCTCGATCGAGCTTACCAAGCAATCCAAGCACCGTTTTTGTTCTGCTAAAAGCTCCATTTACACACCTCCAGTGCATTCCCTGATTGTCTTCCGCTTGATTGCATGGTATCAAAACGCGCTGCGATCGTGCCATGATTCGTCACTCAAAAATTTCAAATTTTAGGGTGAAACAGGGAGAGGGGGCGAGGGAAAGAGGAATAGCGAGCAATAGCGAGCAATAGCGAGCAATAGCGAGCAATAGCGAGGGAGAGGGGGAGGGGGAACTTAAATATTAAAAATTCTGCCGTTGTGGAGATTAGGGCAACTTGGGCGATCGGTATCATAAATTACAGTAAAAATGACAAAAAGTGGGTAACAACTTGATAAATTTTTGATTAAATTATGAGGGGTTTTTGACAAAAGCTGTGGGTGGGTGGCATTGACACCAGCTTCAACCTGCGGTGGTATAAATACAGCGTCCAGCCTCAGAATAAGATTCGTAGACCGGCTGATAAACCTCTTGACATTTGGGCTGATACAATTCTGTTGAGTAGCTTTCGGGAAATCGATCTAAAGCTTCCTCGATCGCCACTTTAACTGCTGCCTTGGTTTGCTGTCGCCTCCCCCAATCTAACACTAACAGAACTTACGCAACTGCCACAACTGCTCCTGGCACCATGCAGCACAAAATCAGACAATAAACATGGGAATATGGGGGCTTTTCACTGGCTCAATCAAATAATTGGACAACATCAATCGAGCTTAAATACCTCCTTAATCCCTTAGTCCGCCTCTGCAGGGAATTCGTATGTTTAGAAGCGATTTAAATCGCCGAATCAACTGTTATATTCCCAACTTCTTTAAGAAGTCGGGGATCGGGGGATTGTGTCTTTTGAGCCGTTGCTGACTTACTGCATCCGATCGATCGTCCGATACTGCACCGCCTCCCCCACATGATTCGTTTTCAAGCTTTCATCCCCCGACAAATCAGCAATAGTTCTAGCAACCTTCAAAATGCGATCGCTCGCCCTCGCCGAAAGCCCCAATTTCCGAATCGCCATCTCCAATAAATTCCGAGAAGCATCATCCAACTGACACCATCTGTTAATGTGACTGCTTTGCATTTCCGCATTACAGCGCAAACTAGATTCCGACTGAAAACGGCGAGTTGCGAGCTCTCGCGCCCGCTGCACCCTCAACCGCACCGGTTCCGACTCCTCCCCCGTCGGCTGTTGCGTAATTTCCTCGGGTTTCAAACGATTAACCGCCACTTGCAAATCAATCCGATCCATCAAAGGCCCCGACAGTTTAGCCCAATATTGCTCCCTCTTTTGCGGCGAACAAGTACACTGTTGAATCGAATCGCCGTAATAACCGCAAGCGCAAGGATTCGTACTCGCAACTAAAGTGAATTGAGCCGGAAACATCACCGATTGTCTAGTGCGAGAAATCGTCACATAACCATCTTCCAGCGGTTGTCGCAAAAACTCCAAAACATCTCTTTTAAACTCAGTTAATTCATCGAGAAAAAGGATGCCGCGATGTGCTAAAGAAATTTCCCCCGGACGCGGAAAACTGCCGCCACCTACCAAAGAAGGGCCCGATGCCGAATGGTGAGGACTGCGAAAAGGCCGATCGCCCACCAAGCTTCCCTTATCCTTCAATAACCCGGCCACCGAATGAATTTGAGTTACATCCAAAGCTTCCTCAAAAGTCAGCGGCGGCAAAATACCCGGCAAACGCCTCGCCAACATCGTCTTACCGCTCCCTGGCGGCCCCACAAAAATTAAATTGTGTCCCCCCGCCGCCGCAATTTCCAAAGCCCGCCGCGCGTGAATTTGCCCCTTTACATCCTTTAAATCTAAACCCGGAAACCGCGTTTTTGCTAACTCTTCTCGACCGTTTACTTCTACAGGCGAATAAACTTCAGGATTGTTTAAAAAATCAGTAACAGCAAAAATATTCTCAAAACCATAAACAGATATTCCGTGCACCAAAGCCGCTTCCTGCGCGTTACCAGCCGGTACCACCAACCCCGAAATACCCATTTTTTGAGCAGCCGCGGCGATCGGCAAAACCCCAGCCACAGGCCGCAAACTCCCATCTAAAGAAAGTTCCCCTAAAAACAAATAATCTCCCAAAAGTTGACCGCTGACTTGTTCCGATGCTGCTAAAATGCCAATGGCGATCGGCAAATCAAAACTCGGCCCCTCCTTTCGCAAATCCGCCGGAGTCAAATTAATCACAATACTCCGCATCGGAAAAGCATATCCCGAATTTTTCAGCGTAGCCCTAACCCTTTCCTTCGCTTCTTGCACCGCAGAATCCGGCAACCCCACAACCACAATTTTCGGTAGCCCGCCCGACACATCAGCCTCAACACCCACCTTTACCGCGTCAATTCCAACTATCGATGCACTCCAAACCCTAGCAAGCATTTTTCTTAATCCTTAATTTGCCTGTCCTTGATTCATCATCTATTATGATTAACAATGACTAATGAATATCGGGAGAGGCAAGAAAAACTTTTCCTTGCCTCTTCTTTTTCTCCTCTTCCCTCTCTCCTGCTGGGTCTTCCCTCTTCCCTCTTCCCGACATCCGTTACATCCGTTACATCCGTTACATCCGTTACAAAATCCGTTGCCGAACTTCGTTAACACCCATGACAACTCAAGAAACGCTTTTCAGCAAAATCATCCGCAAAGAGATTCCGGCAGACATCGTTTATGAAGACGACTTGGCCCTCGCGTTCAGAGATATCCATCCGCAAGCGCCCGCCCACATCCTCGTCATTCCCAAACAGCCTATTGCCAAATTAGCCGATGCCGAGTCGGAAGATCATGCTCTCATGGGACACCTGCTGCTGACTGTCAAGCGCGTAGCAGAACAACTCGGACTTAGCAACGGCTATCGCGTCGTCATTAATAGCGGCAGCGACGGCGGCCAAACTGTAGACCACCTGCACCTTCACATTCTCGGCGGACGGCAGATGAAGTGGCCCCCAGGCTAAAGGCTAATTTTTACCCAGAACTTGCGGACTCATCCTCAGAAACCCGGTTGATTTCTATTGCCAAGCGCCTCAGAAACCGGGTTTCTTTTTTCGTCAATAAACCGGGTTGATTGGAGATTATTGAGAATGCAGCCCGATCGCACTAGAAACCAGGTTTTCACTATGCTCCCGATAAAATTTCCCCTCGCAGAAGCCACCAGTTATATGTTAATAAATATTAAAAATTATATCTTCAAGACTTAATTAACAGATATTTAGATATAGAGAGAATCGACCTGAACAAAAATAATTAGCTCGAAGTGCTGGATTAAGCTACAGATAATAAATTCAGTTCTTCAGGTCGCTATATTTAACGTGTTAGGTGGGTAATATTACTTTGTAAAAAACTATAAATATTTATCAAGAATCCAATTTTTGTAAATGTTTGTAAAATCTTTAAATTGTCAGCAGTAATCCCTTGGCAAACTTTAGTGAATGGTGTTACTAATATAAGCGTGGGGCATCCCCACAACGAACCTTGAAAATTCAATTAAGCCATCATAAACCAAATGACAACAACCGTACAGCGTCGCGAAAGCGGCAACGTTTGGGAACGGTTCTGCGAGTGGGTAACTAGCACTGACAACCGCATTTATGTGGGTTGGTTCGGCGTCTTGATGATTCCCACCTTGCTGAGTGCCACCATCTGCTACATCATCGCCTTCATCGCTGCTCCTCCTGTGGACATCGACGGCATCCGCGAACCAGTTGCAGGTTCCTTGATGTACGGTAACAACATCATCACAGGTGCTGTTGTTCCTTCTTCAAACGCAATTGGTCTTCACTTCTATCCCATCTGGGAAGCAGCTTCCCTCGATGAATGGTTGTACAACGGCGGCCCCTACCAATTGGTAGTTTTTCACTTCCTCATTGGCGTTTTCTGCTACATGGGTCGTGAATGGGAATTGTCCTACCGTTTAGGTATGCGTCCTTGGATCTGCGTCGCTTACTCTGCACCAGTTGCAGCAGCCACCGCAGTATTCTTGATTTACCCGATCGGACAAGGCAGCTTTTCTGACGGTATGCCCTTGGGTATCAGCGGCACATTCAACTTCATGATCGTGTTCCAAGCAGAACACAACATCCTGATGCACCCCTTCCATATGTTGGGAGTTGCTGGTGTCTTCGGCGGTGCTCTGTTCTCCGCCATGCACGGTTCTCTCGTTACCTCTAGCTTGGTTCGCGAAACAACCGAAACTGAATCTTTGAACTACGGTTACAAATTCGGTCAAGAAGAAGAAACCTACAACATCGTTGCAGCCCACGGCTACTTCGGTCGGTTAATCTTCCAATACGCGAGCTTTAACAACAGCCGTTCTTTGCACTTCTTGTTAGGTGCATGGCCAGTTGTCGGTATCTGGTTTACCGCTTTGGGTATTTCCACGATGGCGTTTAACTTAAACGGTTTCAACTTCAACCAATCGATTATCGACTCGCAAGGTCGCGTGATCAACACTTGGGCTGATGTCATCAACCGCGCTAACTTGGGTATGGAAGTAATGCACGAGCGCAACGCTCACAACTTCCCCCTCGACTTGGCCGCCGGTGAAGTCACCCCAGTAGCAATGGTTGCTCCTTCCATCAACGGCTAAATTTAGCTTGTGATTTAACAAAAAGCGCTCCTAGAAATAGGGGCGCTTTTTGTTTTGGCAAGTAGAATTTGATAGATTTCCTTCTGTTAAATCCGTTAAATCCCATACACTGCGCGTTGCCGAGCTTCCTTCTTCCGGATTAATCTGATATATTAATTAAGAATTATTATTTTTGGCAATCATCAAAGTGGCGATATTTAACAGGCCAAAATTTGAAAAACTCGCGGTTCATAAATCAAAAACATTAGCCTGGGCGATCGCATTTTTGAGCGGCATTTTGATGGCATTGACAACCGCACCAGTAAATGCTTGGCTATTGGCTTGGGTAGCATTAGCTCCCCTGTGGGTTTTGGTTGTCAGTTATCAAAAGCCAAAAATAGAAGAACAAAAACAAAAATTTCTCTTTCTTCCTTCTTTCCTCAACATCCATCCGTTACATCCGTTACAGAATCCGTTGCCTAACTTCCTTCTTCCTTCACTCTGGGGAATTGGCTATCACGGATTAGCTTTATCTTGGATTATGGGAATTCACCCGATGACTTGGTTGGGAGTTCCTTGGTGGCCGAGTTTGGCGATCGCACTTTTTTGCTGGGCCTTCATCACCCTGTGGGGAGCCGCCTTAGTTGCCGTTTGGGCGTGGTTATTTGTAATTCTCAACTCCCTAACTTTACCCGGCAAAAATCCTATTCTTATTCTTAACTCCCCCCCTTTACAAGGGGGGGCTGGGGGGGGTAGCTCTCATCTTAACTCCCCCCCTTTACAAGGGGTGGCTGGCGGGAGTAGCTCTAAATTTTCAGCATTAACTCGCGTTTTAATTGGCACAGCTTTGTGGTGTGCCTTAGAAAGTATTTGGAGTACAGGTTCGCTGTGGTGGACATCCCTATCATATACGCAAAGCCCGCACAATTTAGCCATATTGCACCTCGGTCAACTCTCCGGGCCCAGCGCAGTAACAGCCGCTCTTGTAGCAGTAAATGGCTTAATCGCCGAAGCTTTTATTGAAGGAAGAAGGAAGAAGGAAGAAGGAAGAAGGAAGAATTGGGTTGCTTATATTTTGCCTGCGAGTTTGTGTTTAGTTTTGCATATTGTAGGATGGAGCTTATACAACCGCCCTTTGAATCAAGAAGCTGCAACTGCTTTAAAAATTGGCATTATTCAAGGCAACATTCCTAACGAGATTAAGTTTGATTCAGGGGGTTGGGGGCGCGCTTTGGAAGGTTACACCACTGGATACAAACAGTTAGCAGACAGAAAAGTCGATGCTGTGTTAATTCCAGAGACGGCTTTGCCTTTTATCTGGACAAACGAGTATCAACGTTCTACTCTTTCCTTTTATCAAGCTATTCTCGAACGCGGCGTTGTGGCTTGGGTTGGAGGATTTGGACAGCAAGAGAATAGTATCACTAACAGCTTATTGGCGATCGATCGCACTGGAGAAATTCTCGGCCGCTACGATAAACTAAAGCTAGTGCCTTTAGGCGAATATATCCCTTTTTACGAAATCTTAGGCGGGATTATTAATCGGCTTTCTCCCTTAGATGCTCATTTAGTAGCCGGCAATTCTAAACAATTGTTTGATACGCCGTTTGGCCGCGCCATTGTAGGAATTTGTTACGATTCGGCGTTTGCTGAAATTTTCCGAGATCAGGCGGCGAAGGGAGGCGAATTTATGCTCACAGCTTCCAACAATGCCCATTACAAACCGCCAATGTTGGATCAACATCACGCTTTAGATGTGATGCGGGCAATTGAGACGGATAGATGGGCAGTTATCGCAACTAATACGGGTTACTCTGCTTTTGTAAATCCTCGCGGCGAGACGGTTTGGAAGTCTGGAATTAATACCTATGAAGTCCGAGATGCTACTATTTATCGGCGCCAAACTCGGACTTTGTACGTGCGCTGGGGAGATTGGCTGACGCCTTTATTGTTAGTATTGGCTGGGTTAATGCGGTTTATTGTTAAAAATTAACCAGTAGGTTATACCATTTTAGATTTTCGATACCAATCTAAAATCTAAAATCGAAAATCGAAAATGGAAGGAGTCTACTTATCTTTCACCTGTTCGTGAACGCTAGGAGATAAAGAAATTAAATCGTCGATATTGCGCTGCATGGCAGCACAAATATTGTCCAAAGGCAAATCATTGGCATCGTGCCCGAAGGGATTTTCTATTTCAATGCCGATTTCTTCGATGCCGAACAAAGTAAAACTAATTAAAGCCACAACAGGGCCGGTTCCCCAACCCAAATCCTTCACCATTTGAAAGGGCAGTGCCAAACAGTAAAGTAACAATAGCTGTTTGAGGTGAATCGCGTAAGCCAAAGGGATAGGCGTCTTCAAAATCCGCTCGCAGCCCCCTAATGCCTCCATCATAGAGTTGAGCAACTGATTCATACCAGTTAACTGATAGACATCCAGGCAATTGCGCTCGTACTGCTCGTGCATATAATCCTCAATCCAAAAGGCAATTTCTAGGGGCGGATTGTTCATTGATTTGAGCTTTTGGTACTGCGCTGGGGACATTAACGGCTCCAACTCTGGATTTACGGATTGTTGGCGCAAGTGCAGTTTCATCGCCACTGCAAATGCAGGTAACAGGCGCAGGGCTGACTTTTTGAGTTCGATATCCTGCGGGTCTTTTTCCTCAATTGCTACCCATATTTGGCGCGCCAAATTGCGGACGTTGTTGACTAAACTTCCCCAAGCTTTTCGACCTTCCCAAAATCTTTCGTAGGCTGTATTTGTCCGAAAAACTAACAGTAAACCCAAGACAATACTCGGTACAATACTCGACAAAATTGGCATGGAAACGGGCAAGTTAAAAAAGTGCAGCAGGGAAATAAAAACTCCAAAGCCGCCGCACAGCAAAACGCGGGGCAAAATTGAGGGAATGACAGACCCCCGAACCTGTAATGCAATTTTAAACCACGACGGTCGATCGCCACTCATGCAAGTCTCCTCATTAAATTAAATTAGCACTCTGCGCCCCAAGTCGATTTTAGATTTTAGATTTTAGATTGACTCCACAGATACAGCAGATTGCAGGTCGCGAGAGGGCGGTTTCTCTAGACACCGCGCCTACCAAAACAGCTTTTTTGTACTTCACTTACCAGCTAAAGTGCTATAAATCTGGGGTTTGAACTTTCGTCTAATTTTTTGGCTCTCCACGACTCCTCTCGGGGATTGGTATCCGTATTGGGGTACGGTGAGCTCTTCGGAAAAAAGCTTTCCTACAAACAACCTTTGGATTTTACCAAAAAACTCATCTTTAGGAGCAATCTCAAATCTCAAATCTCACATTGATTGACTGAGGCACTTAATTAGGTAAGATTAATCATGTATCTTTAAACCTCCGCTTCCGTGCAAGAGCTACCGACATCTGTGCCCCCGCACTTTCACCGATTGCCAAACCAACGGTGGCAAATTTATTCGCCTCAAACACAGCAAGCCGAACAGTTTGCCGCAGAAATCGGTTTGTCGCCCTTGCTGGCACAGGTACTGATTAACCGGGGCATCGATTCGGTTAAAGAAGTGCAAGGGTTTATCGAACCGGAATCTCTGGTTTTGCCCGCGCCAAAGGATGAGTTTCCCGATTTGGCTGCGAGTGTCAAACTGTTGCGGGAGGCGATTTGTGGAGGGCAAAAAATTGCGATATGTGGCGACTACGATGCTGACGGGATGACGAGCACGGCTTTGTTGCTACGCGCTCTGAGGACTCTGGGGGCGAATGTGGATTATGCTATTCCCAGCCGGATGCGAGAAGGTTATGGGATTAACGATCGCATTGTAGAAGAATTTCACTCCGAAGGTGTCGCTCTCATTCTCACGGTTGACAACGGAATTGCAGCCTACGGCCCGGTTGCTAGAGCGCGAGAACTAGGTGTCAAAGTTATTATTACAGACCACCACGATTTGCCGCCAAAACTGCCGCCTGCTGATGCTATTCTCAACCCGAAATTAATTGCGGAATCTTCGCCTTATCGCGGTTTGGCTGGCGTAGGCGTTGCTTATGTTTTGGCTATTACTTTGGCTCAGGATATGCAAAAAGTTGGCGGGTTGGTGAATCCGCTGCTGGAGTTATTTACGTTGGGAACTATTGCCGATTTAGCGCCTTTGACTGGAGTGAATCGGCGCTGGGTGAAGCGGGGTTTGCGGCTGTTGCCTCACTCGCAATTGGCGGGTATTCAGGCTTTGATTCAGGTGGCTGGAGTGCAGGCGGGAAGTACGGAAAGTTTACCTCTTCTGAATTCAAAAAGCCAAGCTAGCAATACGTTAAAGCCTGAAGATATTGGTTTTAGGCTTGGCCCCCGGATTAATGCTGTGGGGCGGCTGGCTGACCCTCAAATTGTGATAGAGTTGCTGACCACGGACGATCGCGAATTGGCTCTGAAAAACGCGATGCAGTGCGAACAAATCAATCAGCGCAGGCAGGAGTTGTGCCAGGAAATTGAGCAGGAAGCCATCGCTTGGTGCGAGAAAAGCGATCTCGATTTGCAGCAAGAACGAGTTTTAGTTGTCGTGCAGCCCGGTTGGCACCACGGGGTGATCGGGATTGTAGCTTCTCGGTTAGTGGAACGCTACGGCGTACCTGTGTTTATTGGTACTTTTGAGGATGAGGCTGTAGGGGCGGTGCCCCCGTGCCCGCCCGCTAAAATTGTCCGGGGTTCGGCGAGGGGAATTCCTGAGTTTAATGTATTTGACGGGCTGAATTTTTGCGCGGATTTATTAACTAAATTTGGCGGACACAAAGCGGCTGGCGGTTTTTCTATGCCGACCCAGAATCTCGAACAATTCCGCAATCAACTGTCAATTTTTGCCAATCAATGCTTGCAGCCGGAACACCTAAAACCGCTGGTTTCAGTTGACGTGCGAGCAGATTTGGCTGAGATTAATCTTGACCTTTACCGACAAATTGATGCTCTGGAACCTTGCGGGATTGAAAATAAGGCTCCTGTATTTTGGACGCCTAATGTTTGCATAACTGAACAGAAAATTGTTGGTAAAGGAGGTCACGTTAAACTAACTGCAACTCAAGATGGAAATGTATCGGCTAGTGTGAAGGCGATTGCTTGGCGTTGGGGAGAATATTTTCCTTTGCCTCGGCGAGTTGATATTGCTTACCGATTGCGGGAAAATAGTTTTAATGGCAAGACATCGGTTGAGTTAGAATTGTTGGGTGTCCGGCTGCCTGCCGATGCTGCTAGTTCGAGACCGCCGAGGTTCGGAAAAGTGGAGTTTGATTACTGCGATCGCACTTATTCTTGCAGTCTGTCTCCTGCAGGCTCGATCGAGGAATTGAGAATTCGCAACTCTCAAGGTCAAGTTCTGGCTGTTGCACCCGGACAAAACATCGGTTTGTTAGGTAACTCCCGCAAAGATGCTAGAGAAGTCGATGTATCTCTACCTTTTTTTGAGAATTTGATTCAAACTGCTAAACACGCCCTGGGTATTTGATAACTCGGTATTTGATAACAAAGCTCGTGCAGCATGAAAAATTGGCGATCGAGCGTTGTGAATTTTGAATAATTTAAAACTCAAAACTCCCAACTCTCGATCGCCCCGGAGCGTGCTATAATTACAGGTCGCCGCCTCTAGCTGCCAACAGAAAAATCACGATCGGGCCCGAAAGCACGACGGCTGCGACTAAAGCTACCTGAACAATGAGTTGGTAGTCTACACCTGCCATGCCACTGAAAAGATCGGTTATAAAGTCCATGTGTCCTCCTGACTGTAGTGATTAAGTCTAGATTGTTGAATTAGAAAATCCGCTTCTGATTTTACCGGGCGATCGACCATATTTTTTAAGGAACTTTACAAAATTCAACAAAATGTAAACTAGGATCGACCTCTCAGTGACAGCAAACCGAGGACTTGAGGCCCCTTCCCCGAAAGTGAACGGAATCTAAAACCTCAAATCTAAAATCGAAAGCCCCTGGAGGAGATCCGCCTCGGGCGCTGGCAATTGATATACTTGAAGAGCCCCAATCTCCTAAAGTTTGGCATTTTCCCGATTATGCTCCGAATCTAAAATCTAAAATCTAAAATCTAAAATCTAAAATCAAACTATGGCTACTTGGCGTTGCGTAAAGCAGTGCGGTGCTTGTTGTTACCTCGACCCAACAGAGCGCCCCGACTTAGACGAGTATTTATCTGAAGACGAATTATCGCTCTATTTGAGCTTAGTCGGAGATGACGGTTGGTGTATCAATTTTGACAAAGCGACCCGAGAATGCGGAATTTACGCCGATCGACCGCGCTTTTGTCGGGTAGACTCAGAGGTGTTTGAGGAGATGTACGGCGTTGAGCCGGCCCAATTAAACGATTTCGCGATCGAGTGCTGCTTGGAACACATTGAAGATCTTTATGGCGATCGATCTTTGGAAATGATCCGCTTTAACTCTGAAGTCGGAATTCTCGCCTTACCTGACGGTGTTGCATAATTGCGGGATGATTTTGATTGTTTTGTGGGATGGGCTCATGAACCCGAAGGCGTGTATTTTCACAGCAGCCGGCACACCCCACAAGCATCCTCCTCAAATTGTGCAACGCCTACCTGACAACTAACAATCTCCCGGTTTCTCACCGGGAGAGTGTCAAAATAAACAAATTAAGGAAATATCGCGCAGTTGAGTTGAGCTATGAGTAATCGAGAGGGTTTTACAGGGGGATTTATTGCCGGAGCTGCCCTTGGCGGCTTGGTGGGTGCAGTTTTGGGCACAGTGCTGTCGCGGCGCGCTGCTGAAGCTTTGCTGAGTGAACCTTCAGACGCAAAAACCAGAAAAATCCGCCAGAGGAAAGCCAGCCAACTTGAAGCCGACGGGATGGAAGTAGCAAGGCTGAGTTTAGAAGATAAAATTGCCCAGCTAAATCAGGCAATAGATGACGTGCGGCTGCAACTCGGCGACGTAAACGGCAACGCGCCGGCGTCGGGCAACGAGGGATCGATCGCCCCAGACTCCTGAATCCATTTAAAATTTTAGATTAGTCTGGCAGATCCCTGGGGACTACTAACATCTTGCGCCCTTCTTCAGAACTGGCTTTTGGGCCTGTTCCACAAAGAGTGAATTTTATTGTGGGGTGGGTATCATATCCTGCCCGCGCGTAAAAAGCCTGATGCTCCCCCTCTCCCCCCTCTCCCTCGTCTGTCACTCCCCCAGCTATGCTAAACTCACAGTTAAAGTGTCTGTAAACTTTACTCAAACTACAAGCAAAATTTATGAGTTCTTCCATAGGCCTTTTGGCAAACACGCTGTCCACATTTCTGCAAATCTATGTAGCCCTGATGATTATTAGGGTGCTGTTAAGCTGGTTCCCTAACATCAACTGGTACGACCCCCCGTTTTCAATCTTGAGTCAGTTAACAGACCCTTACCTCAATCTATTCCGATCGATTATCCCCCCCTTAGGAGGGATTGACTTTTCGCCGCTGATTGCGTTTTTTGTACTTCAGTTCGGCTCGGAATTCTTGATCAATCTTTTGACCAGCTTGCAAACATCATTGTAGATGGAAAAGCTTAAGTTTTTAAGCATCTAGCCTAAATTGTTTGGCAGACATAGCTGTCGGCAACTAAATTTTAGATTTGAGATTTTGACATGAACTCCCCGGTTGAAAAGCTGGGGAGTTCATCGTACATTAGAAATGAGAAATGGCCAGCCACTCAACAATCTCAAATCTAGAATCTACAATCGAGAACTGCAGATCGGTTTCACGGGCAGCCAACCCAAAATCTCTTTCTCAGCAATCTAAAATCTCAAAGAGTTTTGTTAGCGGCGAACCACGCCAGTAAAACCTGTAGCTTTAAATTGCTTGAGCTTCAAAGGTGTTCGTTGATTGGCGGCAACGGAAATTCTGAGCTGAAAATCGCTAACTCCGGGAGGAACTTCTTCTATAGAACCCAAGCGAGTGCGATTTTGCATCACCGGATTGTCGTCGGCATCATAAATGCGGCCGAAAATATCGGCATTGACAACTGGTTTGCCGGTGCTATTTTCAGCTTTCCCAGTAATCAAAAAGCAGGTAGCTTCCATAGAACTGCCGCTGGTGACTGTTCCTTCTCCCATTTCGGCAGGACATTCGCGATAAGAAAGGTCGGAAAGTTTAATCTGCGTCAAAGCCCAAGCAGGTGGAGTGAATACCAAACTAAAAATTCCGATTAGGCAAGTAGCAAAAAAAAGGCTGATAGCTCGAAATTTCATAAATTGCGGGGCAAGTATATTTTAATTCTCAGCTTAGCGCGAATTCAGCCTCTAATTCCTACTTCTAGGAATTCTGAAAACTACAGCTACTTTTTGAAGAAATGGCATTAGTCTAGACCTAAATGCTGTCGCAAGGCTTGGCGCATCACATCGACTGGGACGGATTCTTTATCCAGCCAAATTTTTAAGGCGGCTGCTCCTTGTTGAACTAGCATTTCGAGTCCGTCAATAGCTCGCGCTCCCCGAAGCTGTGCATCTTTGAGAAACTGCGTAGGATTAGGGGTGTAAATTAAATCATAGACGATCGCACCTGCTGAAATTCGATCGATCGCACCCTCGGCAACCGGCGACTTTTCCCCCTGCGGATACATCCCCACAGGCGTCGTGTTCACCAGCAAATCTGCCTGCGAGATTAACATTGACAAATTCTCCCAAGTATGCACCTGCAAATTCTGCACCGGCATCGGAGAATTGACCCAACTCTGCTGAAATTCCGCTAAATTTTGTTCGCTGCGGCCGACAACGTGAATCTCTGCACATCCCAATTGAGCGCATCCAGCCACAACAGCTCTCGCCGCCCCGCCATTCCCCAAAATTACCGCTACTTTCTGACTCCAATCGGAACCCCCCCTAACCCCCCCTTGGTAAGGGGGGGGACAGGATTCGACAGCCGTATTGCCCCTTTCTAAGGGAGAAATTGAGTCTTTAGCCTCCCCTTGGTAAGGGGGGGTTGGGGGGGTTTGCAGCGGCGCGAGAAAGCCTTCAACGTCAGTATTTGTGCCGCACCAACCTTTGTCAGTCAGGTATACGGTATTGACTGCGCCGATCGCTCGGGCGATCGGGGAAACTTCCGACAACAGCGGTAGGATTGCTTGTTTGTGGGGAATCGTGATGCTAAATCCCCGAACTCCGATCGCCGCAAATCCTGCAAGAGCAGCTTTTAAATCCCCTGGTTTTACCGGAAACGGCAGGTAAACAAAATCGACTCCCAAGTGGGAAATAGCAGCATTGTGCATCGCCGGCGACAGGGAATGTTCGACGGGATGGCCAATTACTCCCAACAGTTTAGTAGTGCCTTTAATCATTTTTGTTAGTTGACTGTTGACTGTTGACGGTTGACTGTTAACGGTTGAGTTTTGTTAGTTTTCATACCAGATCCTGCTACAGTTGGGCCCTTATTCTTTAGTCGGCTAGGAGTGAATTTCGTTGGTTCAGAAGCGATTTTCCTCGCCGAGTGACCCTAAACTGTCAACTGTCAACTGTCAACTGTTTCCCGAAACTCTTTGGCGTCAGCCAAAATCGGATTGACATCAAACCAGTAATCCTCGCCGTAACGGTATTCAAACACCCAGAGACTACGCAGCAAGATTTGGTATTTAGTTTCGCCACTCACAGTTTTGGTAGCGGATACTTGGCGCAGCAATTTCCACTCATCCGGTTCGATCGCCAAAGTAAGCTGGTGGCGGCGCTGGACGATCACATTTTCCAAAGTTTCCCGCGACAGAGGAGGGTCTTGTTTCTGCAGACAGCTATACAGCAGTTGCAGCAAATTGCGGACATGACCGCCGCTGACTCGACACAGGCGATCGAGAGTTTCCGCAGAGTCGAAAACTTTGCCCACCAAAGCATAGCGCTGTGAAGGATGCACTGTGGGAAAAGCCCGCGCCAGAACCATCTGACGCAGCAATTCCAGACCCTCAGAGCACTCAGAACCGTCGCTAAACTGCACCGGCACCATCGGCAAAACCTTCGGATCTACCCCAAATCGATTGGTCAACTGGCCCAAATCGTTAGAGAAAATCAGCACCAAAGGAATTGTATACACGACGTGACAATTTAGTCTTGCCAACTGTTCGCCGCGATCGACAAACAGGTATTCCGGCTGAAGCCGGCCCGTCGGTTTCGCGCACAGGTGTATGCGATCGAGATTGTCGATAATTACTACAAGTCCTTGTTTCCCTTGGCGTTTGAGTTCTTGATTAGCCGGCTCCAGCAACTCCTTATTCAGTGCATCTAAAATTACGTTAGTTCGCGGCTCCAAATATTGCCTCAACTCCGATCGCAGATTCGGAGCATCTTTCGCTTTAGCAGTAATTTTGCCAATTCCCAGCGCCAGAGAAAACTCTCCCTCCGTGCTAGCATTTATTTCCCCAAAACCGGGGACATTAGCTTCAGCCCTCAAGTCTATTTGAGTTTGAAAAACATCAGCAACCCCTTTGAGCAAAGCTTTAAAACCCGTCGGTTGCAGCTTGATTTTCATTTTCTCAATGCTTTCGCTCACCTGACGAGCAACGCTCAACAAAATATCAGTGATATCTACATCTGCCATGTCTAAGTCTTTACTCGACTCAAAGTAAACAACATGAAATCCTTGTTGCTGCAATTGAGCTTGCAGCCGCAGCAATTCAGTTGATTTACCAGAGCCAATGTGGCCGGTGAATAATTGACAGGTAGGTGCATCGGGGGACAGACGGCTGATGGTGCGCTCCAATTGTTCGACGATTGTTCCGCCCCGCACTGAAGAGAAATCGATATAGTATTGTCGGTCTTTTTGATTTGCTACTGCCAGGGTGTAGCTGGGATTGCAGGCGCTATAAAATTTCTGTAAATTTAGTTCCATACCCTGTTCCATCTTTCACAACATTATGCCCTAATAGCTTATTCGTTTCGCTATCGTAATAATCAGCACAACTTCTCAGTTAATTTCGCTGTTTTACGGGGCAATCAATATCTTGATTCCTGCCTAAATCAGCACTCCAAAATTATACTTTTTTTTGGTGCTGGGAATAAATAAAACTCACTAAAACCTCCCATAAGTCAGTAATGTATCCTCGTATAGCGAACGCGACTTCATTGATATCACAATGGACGAAAAAATGACAGTAATGTTCTCCTATAAAGTGAGTATTGAAGTACGGTTAACCGAAGAAAAAACCGGTAGAAATTAGGTACCCATAAACCCGGTTTTTTTAATAATACCTTGTAGGTTGAACCCTAGTGGAGCGAAACCAACAAAAGATTTTAGATTGGCTATTTTAGATGGGAGCCAAAATGTAAAATCTAAAATTTTGGGTACGAGTGCCTCAACCCAACCTACTTTCTTAGAGCATTTTGACTTAGGCGCGAAGGTGTTGTGTAAGAAACCGGGTTTCTCGGTGCGATATTTTTTTGGGATCTACTTATTTTTGCTCAATTCTACCATTTTGTGACCGACACCTGCTGCCGAAGCGGGATTTTGGCCTGTGACGAGCCTCTGGCTGGCCACAACGCCAACTTGAAAATTAAGATTAACTAACGCCGCCAGCCCGTGACAGACAGCACCAACAATGCCACCTGCTTCATAAATAGCACCAATCCCAGCAAGTTCCTGGTTATCAGCAAAATCCCACATTGTACCGTGTCCTCCAGCGTAGAAAATAGCGCCATGTTCTGCGGGGTCAATTTGTGCAGGATTGAGAATATGTTCCACTCGCGCCACCTGCCGCCCACCACTTTTGGCGAGTTGTATTTCGCAGAATAATTGACGTTCATCCAAAACTCCTTGTACCCAATTTAAGAGCAATTAGACAAGCCGTTGCATCGGGATTTGGCTTTAGGGTTCTTCCCGACTACTTGTGTGCAGTTTGGTTGGGTAAAAAAAAACAGAAAATAATAAGCTCCTCGTTTGGGCTGTAATTTATCCAATTGCAAACCGCTATTTCAATAAACCATTTTCATAGAAATACTTGAACTCAGCCCAGTTGTGTACAATTTGAAACCGATTTTATGGGTAAATTTTTACAAACAGAAGCTGTTCAAAACGATAGATAAGCTCAACCTAAAAAAAACTATGTTAACACAAACGGCATAAGTTTTAGCGATTTATCATAATTTCTAATAAATTAATACAGAGAATTTTTTTTATAATAATCTCTAGAAGAAAGCCGATTAAGGTAATGTCCATCCTGCAAATTCCTACTGAATAAAAACGTCAACAGGCTGAAAATATAGAGCAGCGAACAGCCCGGTTAGCAGCGCAATTACGAGCCACTGGGATTGACATTTAACAACTATGAAACAACCTTAATGAGAAGTTAAACCAACCTTATCTTAGCCTTGATGCAAGTTTAGTATGCTTTGTTTAATTCACCGGAAAAGCTGATGCAACTATCACGACGAAAGTTTTTTACCTTGGCAGGAGCGAGTGCTGCTGGCACTTTGATGATGTCTCCTCTAGAAGCGCTTTATGCCAGAAAGGCGAATGGTGAATCAGTATTTGGAGGAGGGTATGGGCCCCTCGTACCCGATCCGAATGGATTGTTAGATTTACCCCGTGGGTTTCAGTATCGGGCTTTTTCACGAACCGGCGAAATGATGAGCGACGGTTCCCCTGTTCCCGGTGGTCACGATGGCATGGCGGCTTTCCCAGGTCCGCAAAACACGGTGATTCTGGTTCGCAATCACGAACTGAGTCCGAATTCTACAACACAAGTTGTGGGTCCCAATCCTTACGATCCTCTTTGCAAAGGGGGGACAACAACACTACAGGTTGGCCCCAATCGTCAGCTCCTCAACCACTACGCTTCGCTTAGCGGCACCTATCGAAATTGTGCGGGCGGCCCGACTCCCTGGGGTTCTTGGATTACTTGCGAGGAAAATGTCTCGACTCCGGCGACTAATAAACCGGGCAATGCGACAAATGTCTCGAAATCTCACGGCTACAACTTTGAAGTTCCGGCTCTGGCAACGGTTCCTGTGAATCCCGTACCTTTAGTTGCGATGGGACGGTTTAACCATGAAGCGGTGGCGATCGACCCCAAAACCGGAATTGTCTACGAGACTGAAGACCGAGGAGATGGCCTTTTGTATCGCTTTATCCCATCTCAACGGAACAATTTAAGCGCAGGGGGCACTCTGCAAGCGCTGAAGATTAAGAATATGCCTCAGGCAAAGACTTTTGCCGGCTTTCCCAAGCGCCAACCGATGCCGGTGGAATGGGTGACAATTGACAATCCTGACCCTGCTACGGATACGGTACGGGTTGAAGGTTTCGGTAAAGGTGCTGCCCAGTTTACTCGTGGGGAAGGCATCTGGTACGGCAATCGTGAAGTTTACTTCTGTTGCTCGAACGGTGGCTCTGTTGACGCCAATGGCAGACCGAACGGATTTGGTCAGGTTTGGCGGTATCTTCCCGATCAAGATATGATCGAACTTTTTGTTGAGGCTAAATCGGCTGAGGAACTCGATGGTCCTGACAACATTGTTGTGGCACCTCATGGTGATCTGATCATTTGCGAAGATGGCAATGATGAGCAGTTCGTGGTGGGCGTAACTCCCAACGGGGAACTGTATCGTCTGGCAAAAAATGCTATCAACGATCGGGAGTTTGCGGGAGCCTGCTTCTCGCCGGATGGTCGAACTATGTTCGTTAATATCCAAACCCCAGGCATCACGTTTGCCATTTGGGGTCCTTGGAAGTCTCAACGAGGAGCATAACATTACTGCCTTATAGTGCGAGCATTTTATTTGCCTTTAAAACGCTCTTATGTTCGCACTATGCAGAATATGGTGAATCACGCCGGATTGTGGCAACATCCGGTGTGGGTTCTCTATAAGCCTATGAAAGTTTAACGGTTTGTGGGAGTTTAAATAGTCGTGCAATACGTCCGCCAGTTGAAACGAGTGTTTTATTCTTTGGTAATGATGTCGATCGCCTTTGGCGTTGATTTATCTCAATCTAGGGATTCAGTCGCTCAAATACCCGTTGATTATGTTTGCTATATACAGAGGAGTGATGGTCGAACGATCGACTTAGGTAAGCTTTGTGGAAGTAGTGGCAGAGGCCGCCCGATCGCTTTAGAGCCCAATGACCAGGCCTTTCTTAATAGTTATCAACGATCGTTGAGCAAACGGCTCAATTCAGCCTCATCCGATGCCGTGTCTCGCGTTCAGCGAAATCCCCAAGCCGCTATCGAACGTGCGCGCGGGATATGTAATGCGCTCAGTGCGGGAATGTCGATCGACTTGCTGCAACCTCAAGGCAATGCTGAAGTTGATGCGCTTAACGCTCTGGCTCCTAAATATTACTGCTCTGAGTTTGACGACTGAGCAAGGAAGTAACTAGATTTTGAAGGGAAGAAAGGGTTGATTAACTGTAAGACTTTTTCTAACATTTGCTAACAATCACTTACATTTACAAGATGTCTTTATGCCATGTAGAATGAATTTAGTTAGCCGAGCCGATTAACGGTGAAAAACCTTCGTAGTAAGCAACCTCTATATAAATAAGTTGCCTCTACATTATCAAAGCAAATAATCGAATTGGCTAAATGCGGTCACGTGAAAACCAAGCTGAACCCTCATAGTACAAGTGCTTCTATAGATTTCTAGGGGCTGCTGGTTGATACGCATTGGTTGAGTTCTCATCTCAACTTATAGCGGTTGGCAATTGGATGAAGTACACCCCAAACGAGGAACTTCTTCTTTTGGGCATTCTCAGCCTGTACCTCATCCTAATGACAACTGGTATAATATCCTCTTCATCAGCATTCATCAGCGGTTAAAAATTCAAAATTCATCAAGACAGCGCAACTACAAACCTGTCATAAAAAAGGGCTGGCAATTACGCCAGCCCTTCAACTAATTTGAGATGTTAAATTACTGCTAATTTAACATCTAAAACCTCAAATCAATCTAGCTTCTGTCAGTAGCAGCTACTGGCTCAAAGCTTGGAACCACCAACTCATCATTCTGCTTGGTGAGTTGATTGTACAGCCTTTCGGTATTCGGGAAATTCGCAGCAGGGAGAGTCGGAAAGCGACGGTAAGGAACAGTATCCTCGCCAAACGCCTCGGCATATTCAACGCTGTTCAACATTGCGTTGATAAAGCCCTTAATCCCTTTACTTGCCAAGATTTGGTTGTAGGTCCGAATCTCCGCTTGATTGCGGGGAGCCCGGCCTAAGAAGTGCTTCGTTCCCAATTCAATCACCTTAGTATTGGGATAAGGTGCGTAGAACTGTTTGATGTACAGCGACGAGCAGCCCAAAGCCTCAATGAACTCCTTGAGATTGATTTCATTGTTGCCCAGTTTACTTTCCAGCGCCGTGAATTCATTCTTCACAACATAGGGGTTGATGTCGCGCTCAAAAATTTGACGGTAAGTAGCTTGAATTAAAGTTTTCAAAGCTACTTTGTCCGAAGTATTCGTCAGCTTGAACACCTTAGTTTGTTCGCGCCGCTTGCTGACACCTTGAGCGAGGCTATTTTGTAACTCGAATTCGCCCCGATCGAGCGCAGTGCCGAGTTCGATAAACCGAGGAGTTTCTGGCGTCTGAGCTTGGACATTTTGCTCAGCGACGGAACCCGATCGCATCGTCCGCATCGACAAACCACCGGGAGTTACATAGCGCTCGTAGGGAACTGTATCTTCTCCAAAAGCTTCGTTGTACTCCGTGCTGTCGAGGATGGCATCGACCAGCGCGTAAAAACCCTTCTTGGAACAAATGTCAAAGTAAGCGTTCATTTCCTGGCGGCCGTAGGTAGGGCGTCCCAGGAGTCGGCGGTGAATGTACTCGATCGCCTTACAAACGTAGAGCTTGCTCCAGTACATATTGCGGAACACGTCCGACTTCGCCAACATCCGAATAAACTCGCGCATCGGAATCTCGCCGTTTTCCAGCTTAATTTCCGCCACCTTTTGGCGCTGACCGTCGAACACGTCGCGACCGAACACTTGCAGGTAAGCTGCCCGAATCACCGCTTGGGTGGAACTTTCGCTAAATTTGACACTGGAACTGTTGCTGTAGCTGCTAGAGACACCGCGGGCAGTTTTCTTGGAAGCCACATAGCCGCCTGGTAACTGGTCTAGTTTAAAGACCTTGGGGCCCAGAGAGCCTGGAGCCTTGCCGCGGGCTTGCGGGTTGCTCAATTGGTTTTCAATCCCCGCACCTTGACGGATCAGGATGCGGCGGGTGTCCTTGCCGAAGGGAGCGGGACGGCTCTTGGGGTTGCGAGTTTCTTGCGGGAAAATCGCGCCGAATTGAATTTCCAGCGGATCGTTGCCAACACCGTAAACGTGCTGGTCTGGCAGAGGCTGGTTGTAGCCGGCAAACAAGGTGATGAACTGAGGAACCTTGCGGAACGGAGCGCTGAAATTGAACAAATCAATTTGCGGGCCCCAGTTGCGACACTCCTGAGCTTCTTGGCCCAAACCGCGCAGGTAAGGCACTGTTTCTTCGCCGAAGTAATCGGAATACTCCTGGGAATAGACCATCGCGTCTACAAGGGCTGGCAGGCCACCTTTGCTGACGATCGCAAAATACTTGCTAAATTCCTCCCGCGAGCTCAAACCGCGGCCTAGGAAGTGACGGGCGGCCAATTCTACAGCGCGGCTGTTGACAAATGGCTCGTAGAATTGCTGGCGGTACAGAGGAGATTTGCCAAGGCGGCGAATAAACTCTTTCATCGAGATTTCGCCATTTTTGACCTTGGATTCCAAGTCAGAAATGCTTTGGCTGTATGCGCGGCTAATGTCGCGCTCGAATACTTGGCGGTAAGCTGCTTTGATTACTTCTACCTTTTCTCCCCCAGACAGGCCGGTTTTCATGACGAATTTCGACCGTCGCTCGGATGCGTTGAAGTAGATTTGGGGCAGTTGCAGCCCTTGCTGGTCATTGCTTTCGCGCTGCCGCACCTTGTCTGAAGGTGTGGGAGCTTTGAATTCGGTAATAGCTACATCGAAATACTGTCCGACGATCGCCGCGGCCTCTGCATTGTTTCTGAAATATCCCAAAGATGCTGCCTTCATTTCCTGCATTGCCACAATTGTGGCCGCCGAAGAGCAAGCATTTTCGATGATTTCCCGCAATCCGCGCACGTTCACCGAAATAATGTTCGGGTCGCCCGCGACGATCGCGTAGGTGATGTAGCGCAAAAACCAGCTCAAGTCGCGCAGAGATTTTGTCATGTTGCCCGGGCCGTAGCGCGAGACATTGATCGGCTGAAATCCTGCTGGGAGAGGGCCGCTGTAGCCGCCACCGTTGCCAGAAAATAGATTTCCCAGCCCCAAGAATCCGCCGCCGCCTGAGCCGTTGCCGCCGCCTGCGCGACCTTCAACGTAGGTAACAGTTCCCAGTTTCATGCCTTCAGACACATTCCCCGAGCCGCCGCGAGCCGCGCCTGCTACAGCCATCGCAGGTTCTTGTGGTCTTTCCAAAAATGCCAGCGGGGAACCGCCGGTAAAAATCCGGTTGGCTGCGCGGGATACTATCAGTTCCGAGTTTTTGGTCAGCGTCGCAGAGATATCGATCCGAAGAGCCCCTGAACTGAAATAACTTGCCAGTTCGCTGAGTTCGCCCCGCTGTAGAAAGCGGTCTTGCTGTTCTGCTTGCGAAATTGTTGCGACCGGTACAGTTTGATATAGTTGCGGACGCGCAACCGAGCTTCCACCACTTGCTTTTACAGTCATTAGACTCTTTCGCTCCCTATCCAAATAGTTGCAGCATTTAACCCGACTAACCTTGCCTTCTCATGCAGGTCAAAGTAGGTATTTTTGCTTTGTTTACTTTTTGCCTTTACCTGTCACGAGGTTCGGGCGCGCTTACTTTCTTAGATTAAAATGTTTTGGTTTCATCTTTCTGCCAGCGGGGAAATGTCCGATCCGAAGGCAGGCACGGGGTACTCCCTCCGCTGCGCTCCGCCGGCATACCCGTGGAAAAAAAGACTCGGCAGGAGAGTTGCCTTTGGGCGATTGCAGCAAGTGCCGTGAATTAAGGGAAAAGAAAATCAAAAATTTTCTTCTGCCTTTTTCTGGATCTGTGACTTTCTGCGGAAAGACGCCTCCGCTTCACCCGAAAGCTCCGCGGTGGGTTATTGACAGTCCTTGTTTGTTAAAAAGCCTGCCGACATTTATTGTATAGATTTAAGAGAGCGTATATGAGAAAAAATGATAAGTTTTATTACGCACGAGCTGTCAGGGCTTGGCAGTCATGGGTTGGCCGATCGCCCGATCCCTCTGTTTGAGGCTTGCCCAACTATCGCGAATCGACACTTTAGTTGCGAGTAACGCAGCCACAGAAGTGCTTGGCGTAGCGCTGTTACCCCGTAGCTACTGACAACCAATCTCAAAACCCACGCACTATTACCTCACCTATGGATACTACGCCTGATATCAGTGCTGCCGTGCGACGGCTTTACGATACTTTCCCTTTCCCGCCCGATCCTTTGTCAGATGAACCGCCCCCTGGGTACAACTGGCGCTGGAGTTGGCCTGATGCTTACAATTTTTGCACTGGCCAAAAGCCGCCAAAACTGGATATTCGGATTTTAGATGCTGGCTGCGGCACTGGTTCGAGCACCGATTATCTGATTCACCTCAATCCTGAAGCTTCGGTGACGGCGATCGACCTGAGTGAAGGTGCTTTGAAAGTAGCACAAGAACGGTGTAGGCGATCCGGAGCGCGCGAAGCTGATTTCCGCCACCTCAGCCTGTACGATGCCGCCGAGTTAGAGGGCGAGTTTGATTTGATCAACTGCGTGGGCGTGCTGCACCACTTACCCGATCCGATCCGGGGCATTCAAGCACTGGCGGCGAAGTTGGCGGAGGGCGGTTTGATGCACATTTTTGTGTATGCTGAGCTCGGACGCTGGGAAATTCAACTCATGCAAAGGGCGATCGGGCTTCTCCAAGGCCCGAAAAAAGGTGACTATCCCGATGGTGTGAAAGTCGGCCGTCAAATCTTTGCTTCTTTACCAGAAAACAACCGTCTTGTCAAGTACGAAAAGCAGCGGTGGGCAGCAGAAAATCAGCGGGACGAATGTTTTGCTGATATGTACGTTCACCCGCAGGAAATTGACTACAATATCGAGACTTTGTTCGAGTTAATTGACGCTTCGGGATTGGAATTTATCGGTTTTTCAAATCCGGGATATTGGCAGTTAGAAAGACTTTTGGGGAAAGCGCCGGAATTGATAGAAAGAGCTCAGGGTTTGACGGAACGGGAGCTTTATCGATTAATTGAATTGTTGGATACGGAAATCACTCATTACGAGTTTTTCTTGGGCAAAAAGCCTGTTAATAAAATTGATTGGTCGGACGATAAGACACTTTTGGCGGCAATTCCAGAGTTGAGTGGTTGTATGCACGGTTGGCCTAGTCAACAAGTGTTTGATTGCAACTACCAATTGGTCAATTTGTCAAGTGCTGAATTTGAGTTTTTACAAGGTTGTGTACCCCCCCCAGACAGGGCGGGCACGGGGGCACCGCCCCTACAAGGTGGTGGGAAGACTGTTGGGGAGATTTTAGGGAATGTGGAGATGGGATTGGATGAAGTGCGATCGATCTTATCAAAACAGCTAATTTTGCTAACACCCGGTAAAATCTAAGGGCGGGCAAGATGCTTAACTCCTACTCCCCACAATCAAATTAGCTTTTTGTGGAACAGGCATCTTGCCTGTTCTTTGCTCGGAGTATAATTTCTGTTAAATTCCGAATTAATCAAGGCTTTACAGTTGGAGGATTAACAGCCGTAATTTGTGAATAACGAGCGAAATCAGCAATGTTAAAAGTTAGGATATGGGTTAAACCATGAACTAACATAGCAGCAACTAGCCGCGCATCATGAACGTTAACACTAATTTAATGTGAAGTTGCACATATCTCGATCCCCCTAAATCCCCCTTAATAAGGGGGACTTTGAGAAGAATCTTGTCCCCCCCTTATTAAGGGGGGTTAGGGGGGATCAGATTCTATGCAGCCTCATAAAAAATTGGTATAACCTTATACGTTATCACCAGTCGCTCCCATTCTTGATAAATTGCTTCGGTATCCAACAACAGAGGAAAAAGCTGTTTTAAGCGATTAATTTCTGCCTCGGCTTCTATTGCAGTACGCCCTAATCCATTTCTCTGGATTGGGCGCGTGCAAACGTTCCAAAACTCGATCAAATTTTGGGGTACGATATAAAGTTGTTCCCCGCGATCGCGCAGAGTAATCACGGCATTGACAGCATCAGGATTCATTGGGTGTGCTGTATCGATGCTACGCAGCAGTATGTTTGTATCTACGAGAAACGGCATTTAACCTCTGTCTCCATAGATGCTCTCTCTGCTAATAGCTTCATCTGAAAGAGTGGGGAAATTTAGGGTACGATGACTGTCAACCCATTCTTGAAATGCTATTGACCATTCTGTTGGGGTAGCTGTTTCATAAAATGGACGTTGTTGAGGTTCAATTAGCTGTTTGAGCATCGCATCTAGTAATGGTTTAATCTGATCCGCCGTGCGGTTGGTGATTTTTCCCAAAACTTGAGTAATCGTCTGTATCTCTTGTTCGTGAGATTGCTGAAGATTGTGCAGCATAATTATCCTTGAGTGCAAGTTTTTGGGCTGATGATAGCGGGGTCGATCGCACTTTTTAAATTGATTTTAATATTATAACTGTAGCGCAAAGCCTAGGAAGTAGGCGATTGCTCGTTCCCAGGCTCTAGCCTGGGAACCAGTTAATCCTGGATGCACGTACTAGGATTTTCTGTCATTGCGAACGTAGTGAAGCAATCTCAAAGCAGACGCACCTTTCCCAAATCCCAAATCCCAAATGGATTGACACAGGCCCCCGTCTGCGGCTACGCTTTGAAGTTAGAGGTTGCTTTGCTTGAAGAGGAAGTAGCCCGCGTCGCCCAAAAATCTAGTTGCACTGCCCAAAGCTGTTGCGAGCAGCAATGGACAGCATAACCGCCAAACTGGTATCAGCAGTCTGGAGGCTAACGGAGTATGATAACACTCTCTGTAGCCGCCCTGCTATGTGTTGAAAAGCGGGGCGGCTGGGTTTTTGGGTTTTTCTAGAAAACCCAAAACCAGGAGAACATAATTATGTCACAGGAATTCTTGCCTGACGACAACAAATTTGCACGACCAAATGACGACTCAGCAGCAGAATCGGAACAGGATGTGGTGTGTGTAACGGTGACAGGTTCGCCCAAGGGTGTCAGGGAAACCATACTCACCTTGTACCGCCTGGGATTTGCCCAAGTTGGCGATTGGAGTCCCGTACAACGTGCAGCTAATCCGAAGCAAGTGATGAGTGTGCTGATTCGCCGTCGGAAGCGCAAAGCGTAGGTGTGACAAAAGCACCTGAGCCAGCGATTATTTAGCTGGTATTGCGAGGCTCGCGGTAAAATAGCTCAAAGGCAATTTTTGCGTTGCGAGCCTCGCAGCTTTACTGGGTAAGGGTTTCAGCTATTTTCCTGGACGAGTAGTGGTGCGATTTCTGAAAAAAATCCCTGAGCCTCGCAAATCGCCTCTGGACACTTTGCGCTGTATGGGATGTACAATGCAGGAGTCCCCACTCGCTGGGGAAACTAATTGAATGGAAACAACAGATGGCTAGAATCTTGTAATTGTCGCCATACTTGCGTCCCCACTCGCTGGGGAAACTAATTGAATGGAAACTTTTTAAGCTTTTGACAGGCGCGATTAATAGGTTCGTCCATATCGGTGCCAAGTCCCCACTCGCTGGGGAAACTAATTGAATGGAAACGAGCGAGTTATCAATGAGAAGCATTGCATAGTATTTGCGTCTCGTCCCCACTCGCTGGGGAAACTAATTGAATGGAAACGTGAAAGTTTCTTTTAAGATACCTTTAATGGTTTCGTCCCCACTCGCTGGGGAAACTAATTGAATGGAAACTGAAGATCGTGCTGTTGATCGTAACACCCAGCCATGTTGGTTCCGCAAGTCCCCACTCGCTGGGGAAACTAATTGAATGGAAACATTTTCCTCTGTAAGAAGCGCAACCAGTTTCGCTTGTCCCCACTCGCTGGGGAAACTAATTGAATGGAAACAGCACCATAGCTTCAGCTTCTTCTAGCTCATCTATTTCGGCAGTCCCCACTCGCTGGGGAAACTAATTGAATGGAAACGATGTGTTCTTCCATCCAGTCGCTCACCAGATTTCCTGTCCCCACTCGCTGGGGAAACTAATTGAATGGAAACGGAAAAACTATTGATTTTTTTTGAGAGACAAACGATGTCCCCACTCGCTGGGGAAACTAATTGAATGGAAACAATTCCGGTACGGCCATTTTATTGATTATCCCCGCATAATTCCGGTCCCCACTCGCTGGGGAAACTAATTGAATGGAAACTTGAGAAGTAACTTTAGTTCGTAATCCTCAAAACTGAGTCCCCACTCGCTGGGGAAACTAATTGAATGGAAACACCGTTGCACCTGTTTGGTTTGCTCCTTGAATAACGTCCCCACTCGCTGGGGAAACTAATTGAATGGAAACTCAATAATTTCGACTTTCGTCTTCGCGGATAAATTGTGTCCCCACTCCCTGGGGAAACTAATTGACTGGAAACGATCAATCCGAAAATCAATATCTGAATCCTTAAGTTCCCACTCGCTGGGGAAACTAATTGAATGGAAACACATCTGACGGACTCGGAAACTTGGCAAGATATTTGTGAATAATCTCGTCCTGGTTCCCACTCGCTGGGGAAACTAATTGAATGGAAACACCATTTCAACTCTTTGTGTGCTGCATAATCAGATGCGTCCCCACTCGCTGGGGAAACTAATTGAATGGAAACGAGCCAAAATTAGCATCTTGAACCTCATAAATTCCATCTTCTGTCCCCACTCGCTGGGGAAACTAACTGAATGGAAACACCCAATTTAAGACAGATGGTAGATTATGACGGATGACGGATGTCCCCACTCGCTGGGGAAACTAATTGAATGGAAACCTAACCTTCTCTACTTCAGTGCTAGGATTCACCAACACTTTGTCCCCACTCGCTGGGGAAACTAATTGAATGGAAACACTTTTGCTAACTCATAGAAACCGTAGTATTGATCTCGTCCCCACTCGCTGGGGAAACTAATTGAATGGAAACTCGGAGATTAAACGCGCTCGATGGCGTTTAACTTGTCCCCACTCGCTGGGGAAACTAATTGAATGGAAACTTAAGCTGTTTTTGTCTCTCGAATAAGTTGATATCAAAAGCCGACAGTCCCCACTCACTGGGGAAACTGATTGAATGGAAACCAAATCAATCGCTTTTTTCCGTAACGGATCTTTTTTCCGGTCCCCACTCGTTGGGGAAACTAATTGAATGGAAACTCGATTGTCCGAGATACACATTATCAGAGTCAGTGAGCCCCCACTCGCTGGGGAAACTAATTGAATGGAAACATCCAAGTCAGGAACATCCCGAATAGTCTTTGCCCGACTCCTGAGTCGTCCCCAATCGCTGGGGAAACTAATTGAATGGAAACATTGTGGACAAAATGCGATCGTCAAAATTAGGCTAGCGCTAAGTCCCCACTCGCTGGGGAAACTAATTGAATGGAAACAAATCACTTCCCTTGATTGCGTTACCCTCATCGTTGAGAAAATTGAGTCCCCACTCGCTGGGGAAACTAATTGAATGGAAACTCTGCTAGTTTCTGCAATTGCCCGATCGAGAATTTCCCGGTAATTTTAGTCCCCACTCGCTGGGGAAACTAATTGAATGGAAACGCGAGCGGCCCTGGCTACTTTCAACGTCAGGGCTCTTTTTTTCTCACTACTTGCTCAAACCTGAAATCCTGACCTAAACAAACCAGGAGTATTTGCCGTTATAATTACGCTTATTAGTACAAAATATTGCTTTATGGACTACCACGACATCATCACAATTGAACCGGGAAAACGCAGTGGCAAACCATGTATTTGGGGAATGCGAATCACCGTCTACGACATCTTAAAATATCTCGCCGGTGGCATGACGGAAGCAGAAATTCTGGAAGATTTTTCCGAACTAACTTCGGCAGACATCAAAGCCTGCCTTGCTTTTGCCGCAGATCGTGAAAAAAAGTTATTTGTGGCATCCCTGTGAAACTTCTATTTGAAGAAAACCTCTCAGATGCAGCTTTATAATATAATTGAAACAGTGCTACCCAGCTTGTTAATTCAATGAAAATCACTGCGGCCGCCGCTTCCCTCGGATGTGTAAGTATTTTAATAACAATAGCAATCCTGGAAGGTAAAAGATGACACAAGCCCACAAACAGAAACTTACCTTTGAAGAGTACCTCACCTATGAGGACGACACCGACAACCGCTACGAATTAATTGATGGAGAGTTAGTAACATTGCCACCAGAATCGGGCCCCAACAATTTCATTGCTAACTATCTACTATTCACTCTGGCTAGTAGCGGGTTCATCCCACTGAGGCTGATCAGAACACATATGTGCGAAATCCAAGTTCCGATCCTGCGGGAGGGCGACGCAGCTAACCGCTACCCAGATTTGGTGGTTTTGCGCCCCGAACACATCTTGCTGACAGCAACCAGGCTAACCATCACCGAAACTATGCCACCTCCTCAGTTGGTTGTCGAGGTTGTTAGTCCAGGTAGAGTTGGGCGCGATCGCGATTACATTAGTAAACGAGCTCAATATGCAGCGCGGGGTATCCCTGAATATTGGATTGTTGACCCTCAAGAGCAGATAGTAGCGGTACTACGACTAGAATCAGGTGAGTATGTCGAAGTTGGGGTTTTTCAAGGGGAACAAGCGCTGATATCGCCGACTTTTCCGCAGTTGAACTTGACGGCCCAACAAGTCCTGGAAGGAGAGTTTTAGCCATTGATTTACAAGGAATTCACAAGGAGAAAATGTATGAAAATTAGAGCAATTATTCATCCCGCAGAAGAAGGTGGCTATTGGGCTGAAGTACCTGCACTTCCTGGGTGCATTACCGAAGGAGATACTATGGAAGAAGTGATGGCTAATTTAAAAGATGCGATTGAAGGTTGGCTCGATGTTGCTAATAGTCATGAAGCAATCGCGTAGCCGCGATCTTTACCCCACTCTATCCAAGCTGATGCCATCTGTTTTACCCTACCCCTTTGTTCCGGTTTAATGGGATTTTCGCCCGTAATTTCATTCAATGCAGCTAACCAGTAAAGGGGATCTTTTTTCAGTTCCGATAGCAACAGCGGTACGACTTGAGAACCCATATTAATAATTTCCTGATATGCAGGATGCTGAGACATTTGAGCTGTCGAAGACATTCCCCCAACTTCACTCTGCCATTCCGTAGCAAGAGTATAAAATTTGTCAATTACCTCGATCGCAATTTCAGCATTTTGATGGCAAATATCTCGATCGGTAATTGCTGCGGGATTTTCTCGTTGCGCGATCGAGCTTTCAATGTTCATCAAGACTAATTCTTCGATGGATACATTCATCTCAGCAGCAACTTTTTGTAGCTTCAGCATCAGCAGGTCTGAAATGGCGATCGAGATGGTGTTCATCGTTAAATACCTGATTTATAATTAACCACAGAGAACGCAGAGATTACAGAGAGGGGGAGAGAATATCGAGGGAATACTAAAATCGGAATTGATATCACCCGCCGATTTGAGACATGGTGCGGCTGTAATTTCCTTGAGTAGTTCCCGAATCCCGCTGCTTGAAGTTAATCTCCGGTTTAATCTCCAATATCTGTTGCACTCGATCGCGCAATTCGCTTGTAGGAGTCCCACCACGCAGAGCAGTTTTCAAGTCAATTTGACCCGTTTCGTTCAGCAGGCAAGGCCGCAGCCACCCGTCAGCAGACAAACGCATCCGGTTGCAGCGATCGCAAAAACACTCGGACATTTGGCTGATAAATCCTAAAGTGCCCTTCGCCCCCGGAATTTGAAACACATCCGCCGGCCCATTTCCGCGCACTCCCGACTCGGCTAACCCGTATTTGTCGCTAATTTGTTGCCGCAATTCGGCTGATGCTACCCAACCTTTGTCGCCAAATAAATCCCCATTGCCGATCGGCATAAACTCAATAAATCGAACGTGCCAATTCCGATTAATTGTTAACGCCGCTAAATCCAATATTTCGCTGTCATTCACACCGGGAATTACCACAACATTCAGTTTCAGCGGGTCGAATCCTGCTTGATAAGCCGCTTGAATTCCCTCCCAAACCTGCGTCCACCGAGATCGTCCCCGACTACCAATTATCTTATCAAAAGTCTCCGGTTCCAAGGAATCCAAACTAATATTAATCCGGCGCAAACCCGCCTTGTAGAGATTTTCCGCCATTCCCGCCAGCAAAAAGCCATTAGTTGTCATTGACAAATCTCGCGTTTCCGGCATTGAGGCGATCGACCTCACCAATTCCACCACCCCAGGCCGCAGCAGCGGTTCCCCACCCGTCAACCGAAACTTAGTAAATCCCACGGGTATAAAAACTTCCCGCAGCAGAGTTAGCAATTCCGAGTGAGTTAACAACTGCTGTTGCAATACATAGTCCAACTCGCTACCTTCCGGCATACAGTAGAGACAGCGGAAGTTGCAGCGGTCTATCAAGCTAATCCGAAGGTAGTCTACGGTATCCATGTCAATAGTTTGTAATATTATTTAATTATAAATGCTGACTCGATTTTCTGCAATTATTGATAGAGAGCAATAAACCTGCATCAATTTCTTTTCACCTTCCCCCTCCTCTCTTACTCTGCGCCCTCTGCGCCCTCTGCGGTTAATAAAAAAAATATCATTCACAACTCAAATAAACTTGCTAAATATATGTTTTTTGAATTTGAAGCTGATTTTGTGGAAGCTCTGCGCTGCATTCCGATGCAGGTACGTCTCAAATTAGATACTTGCGGCATTAAATTGAAGTTGCAGGATTGGAATCATTTCAACCAAGCAGAACGGCAAAGTCTTGTAGAGTTACCTTGCTTGACAGAAGCAGAAATTATTGATTACCGAGAAAAGCTAAATCAAATATTAATTCAACAGACAGGCAAACCGGGAACTGATTTGGCGGTTGATGAAAATCCCCCGTGGATGGATGCTGCAACTGTACCGGAGTCGGTTTCGGCAAAAGCGCAAGAGCTCGGCGTGACAATTTCTTTGGCACAGTGGGCGAGTTTGCAGTCTCTACAGCGATTTGCTTTGATTAAGCTTAGTCGATCGAGCCACGAGAATAAAAACTTTCTCCCGGCGG
>JACJNV010000159.1 GCA_014695175.1 Microcoleus sp. FACHB-DQ6
CGGACGAATTTGGAGGGGGCGCAGCTTACGGGCTGCTGCATTCAAAATTGGCAAGTTCAAGATGTCGATCTGTCGAAAGTTGACTGTCGCTATGTTTTTACTCAGTTTGATTATACTGCGAAAGTTGCGGCAAATCGCTTGCCGGTCGATCGCGATTTTGAGTCTGGGGAATTGGGGCGACAGCATCAAGAGGAAAGTTCGATTGTGGAGGTGGGTTTTGCTGAATCTCCTAATTGGGAGGCTTTGGTTTTTACGGTGCGCCGGGTGGAGTTAGAAAGTCGCGAACTCAAGTTGAACGTTCAATTTTTTGAGTCTGCTGGAGAACAACATTTACTGCGGCTGAGCGCGAACCGTTTGGTGAATGGCAAAATTTTGGGCGATCGTATATTGGCGCTTTATCCAGATATGTTGGAAAAGGTTTTAGCCAAGGGCGCTGAAATTTTGAGTTTGCTTGGCTTGGTTGTTCCTAGTAACAGCGCGCAGCCAGAGTCCGGCCAAAAGGAAGTATTGCTCAGAAGACAGGAAATCTACCAGCGAATGGTGCGCCAAATTTCGTTTATTTTGATGTCTCAGACGCCGGATAAATTCTATGAAAGCGTGCAGCGGCTGTTGGATTATTTGAAGCAACAAGGTATCCCAACAGAGCAGATTCAAAAGAAAGTCATCAGTCAGGCGATCGTACAGCGGGCGAAGCAAGACCCAATTTTTCGGGAACAGTTGCTCGCGTGGGAGAAAACGGCGTCCGATCGCGTTCGCTGTTCGATGATGGGGGAGGCGGTGCGGTATGCGATCGCCCTTTTATCGGAATAAATCGATATGTGCGATCGGTACTGGGAGATGTTCGCACTGTTTCTGGGACTGGCTGATTTACGGTATGAAAGGCTAAATATGCAACTCCTATAAACCATTACACGCAAAGCTTCGGGATTTTTCACTTATTTTTTTCATACCTAGATTAAGCAACGCGTTTGTGTTAGCTCCTATACATTCTGTTGTAACGCGTTTGTGTTAGCTTCTATACATTTTGTTGTATTGACAACATATTCCCTAGTTCAGAAATCACCAGGCTGGCGATCGCAAGCTCGATCGAGCTAGGAAGAGGAACATAATCTTATTTGACTCTTGCAGGACTGACGCGATTATCATAATTAGTAAGATGCCTCAGATATCGAAACCCTCAATAACCGTTCCAGCAATTCATCTGACCAACCCTAAAATTTGATTTTAGTGTGCCAGTTGCGTAACTTCTGTATTGTTAAAAAACGTTGCAATTTCCTGAGGGATTTTTTTTGATTATTAAAATATATTTGTCTATCTGACCAGGAGCATCTTGTTATGAATAGTTCCAGTAATGACGGTAACTTTTTCGATCTAACTCCCAATTCTGATAACTTCAGGCTAACCCCAGGACTTTTAAATCCCTTCACCAGAGGACTGCGGGCTTTAGAAGGTAATGATACTGTGATTGGTTCGGTCTCTCCAGAATTGATCGATGGCGGTGGCGGTGAGGATTTCCTGTTGGGGGATGTCGGTAACGATGCCCTCATCGGAGGTCAAGGAAATGACTTGTTGCGCGGCGGTCAAGGCAGCGACCTACTTAGAGGTGATGAGGGCGATGACATTTTGGGTGGCGACTTGGATGGAGACACGCTAGTTGGTGGTAGTGGCAATGATGGGTTTGTACTCCGAACCGATCTAAATGCAGCAGCAGTAGATTGGATCGCTGACTTCGACCCTAGATTTGACGCGATTGGATTAACTGACAACCTCAGCGAAGCTGACCTAAATCTAGAACCCTGGGCAGGGGGAACTTTAATTAAGATTCAAGCTAATAACAGGATCTTGGGACAAGTGGCGAACGTTTCGCCAGAACAACTCCGGGGTCGTTTTGCCCCTGCCGATTTCGTCTTAGATGACAACTTTAACAGACCAATAAATCTCGATGTCCTGAACAATCCAATTCAGTCGCTCAAGGACTTCGTAGGTGAAGACGACATCCGAGATATTTACACTTTCACCACTACTAACACACCGAGCAGTATTCAATTGCAACTCAGCGGTTTGAATGGGGACGCTAATTTATTCTTGGTGAGGGATGCTAATCTCGATGGTCAACTGAGTCCAGACGAAATCGTCTCTGTTTCTGCCTCCCGCAATCCTGAAACTCGGTCAGAAGTCATTGAAAGTCGCTTTTCTGTACCCAGCAGATACTTTGTCTTCGTTGAACAAGCTGTTCGGGGAGCTAACACCGACTACAACCTGGATATCAATGTCCAGCCAATTCAGTTCGAGCTGAACCAAGCTATTCCTATTGGCACATTCAGCAGCAGCATCCAGGGTTCGTTGGACGGCTTTGTTGAGGAAAAACAACCTGCGAAACTCTACAAATTTGATCTCCCACAGCCCAGCAACCTTCAAGTCAACTTGCGGGGAATATATCCAGGTACAGATGCAGATTTAGTGCTGTTTCAGGATGTTAACAACAACAATAAGGTTGATTTTGGTGAAATTCTTGGCGTTCCTCAACAGCAAGGCAACAATCCCGAGGAAATTTTCTTTAGAGGTTTGTCAGCAGGTAGTTATTTCCTCGGAGTCAATTCTTTTGCAGGCAACACGGGCTACAACCTCAGCATCTTAGCTGCGCCGACAACAGATAATTTCAACAATTTGTTTGGCTACGGGCTGGTGGATGCAGCAGCGGCCGTTGCGGCTGCCACTGATAAACAGCAGTTGGATGCTGCTGACCCGCTCACCAGTGCAGCTAAGTTTAATAATATAGGGGACTTAAACCTGCTAAACGTTGCCCCAGCCTGGAAAGCAGGATACACGGGTAAAGGTGTTGTGGTTGCGGTACTCGATAGTGGCGTTGACTTGAGTCATCCCGATTTAAGGAGCAATATCTGGGGGAATCCTAATGAAATTCCGGGGAATGGTATTGATGACGATCTCAATGGAGTTAGTGATGATGTAAATGGGTGGGATTTTGTGGATGGCGATGCCAATCCCTCCCCAGATTCAAATGATCAGGGTGGGTTTCACGGAACTCATGTAGCAGGAATCATAGGGGCCCAAAGAAATGGAATTGACATCGCTTCTCTCAATAACACGCTGGAAATGAATGGGGTGGCTTATGAGGCTCAGATTATGCCGATTAGGGTCGGAAGTTTTGGGGATGTATCTGTTTCAAATCTCGTTGACGGCATCCGCTATGCGGTAAACAATGGCGCAGATGTGATTAACATGAGTTTGGGCGGACTAGAGTTTCTCAATAACGAAGTACGGAAAGCCCTAGAAGATGCCAAGGGAGCCGGGGTTTTTGTGGTAATGGCAGCGGGAAATGACAGGGATAAACTCAACCCAAGCGAACCCAATTTTCCAGCATTTTATGCTTTCGACAATTTGGGAGTAGCTGTCGGAGCAGTAACAACTCCAGGTAAACAGGTAACAATTTTTTCCAATCCTGCTGGTTCGATAACAACAAATTTTGTGGTTGCTCCGGGCTATGAAGTCTTATCTACAGTTCCGATTACGTCGCGAAGCGTAGATGGTTATGGCATATTGAACGGAACGTCTATGGCTGCTCCCTATGTTGCAGGTGTAGTTGCTCTAATGCTTCAGGCTAATCCAAACTTAACTCCTGACCAAATTTTGGAATTTCTGAGGACAACAGCAAAACCTGAAGGAATTACCTCGGAAGTTCGTGAGACATAATTAAAAACTGTTGGGAAATTTCTTGAACCCCGGTTTCTTGGACAATCCTGGACGCAACATCACCACAGACGGGGCAACCACGGGGGATTGTCGCTACATTTCACGGGCTTGTCCAGAGGCTTTGCGTCGAGGACTGTTGGAGAAACTGGGGTATTGTTTTTGTTTACCAATCTTGGCTGCGGAGCCGGCGATCGGCTAAGGCCCGGATTTGCTCGTCGGCGTCGGAAACTGCAAGCGATCGCAACAACGGCACAACTCCGGGATTTTCGGGATAATGTTCGATAATCGCTTCGAGCGCTGTAAACCTGGGATTGTAAGGAAAAGAACCGTTTTGATTGTCAACATCGCTCAAAGCTCGATCGCGCAAAAACTCAAACATTCCCGGCTCGTCTTTCCATCCCCGCATTAACTCTACCAGGGCGATCGCCCGCACCTGCGAATCTTCTTCTTTTTGAGCTCTACTTTTGAGCCACTCGAAAGTTTGAGACTGATTTGTCCACCCCCGCGCTAACTTTTGCAAAGCGATTTGCCTGACAGCGGGACTCTCATCGCCCTCTGCTTTAGCCTCCAGCAGCATCCAAGTTTCAGGATTGTCCGGCCAGTTGTAAGCAAGTTCAAGCACCGCCGCTTGCCGCACCAGCGCTTCCCCAGAATCGAGCTCAATTTTCAGCCAAGGCAAGGTTTCTGGGTGGTCGGGCCACCCCCGCACGATCGCCCGCACCAGCACGCTCAGCAGATGAGAATCTTGTTCTGACTCGACCAGGCTTTTGAGGAAAGGCAGCGTCTCGCCCCGGTGAGACCAGCGTTTTGCGATCTCTTCCACCGCAGTTTCTCGGACGTTGAGGTGTCTGTCTGACTCGGCGAGATTTTGCAACCAGCCAAAGACTTCGAGACTGCCTGACGCCAGTGCGGCGACAGCCTCCACTACTACTTGCCGCACAGTCCAGTAATCCTCGGAATCAGCTATTTTTTTCAGCAGGGGCAGGGTTTCTGGGTGGTCGGGCCAACCTGCGGCTATCTGTTTTAGGGCTATTTCGCGCAGGTCGGCGTCGCGATCGCTCAATGCTATATTTTTCAAAAAAGTCAGAGTTTCGGGGTTCCCGGGCCAGCCAGAGGCAATTGCTTGCACTGCTGAGCGCCGGACGCTTCCACTCGCGTCGGACTCGGCTTTAGTCTTCAGCAGCGGGTAAATGTCTGGTTCGTCGGGCCAGTGCGAGGCCAATTCTTCTAAGGCTGCTGTCCGCACTTCTTTGCTGCTGTCGGATTCGGCTAGGGTTTTCAGCAGCAGGCAAACGTCGGCTGCAGCAGGCCAGCCCGCTGCCAACTCCCGCACCGCTACGGTTCGCAGGATAGAACTTCCTGTCTGGGCAAGGTTTTTGAGCAGGGAGGCCGTGCCTAAAAGGCTGTGCCAACCTCTGGCTATTTCTTGCCACGCTGCGACTCGCACTCCCAAATTTTCGTCGGATTCGGCGGCGTTTCTCAGCAGCAGCAAGGTATCTGTGCGATCGGGCCAATGAGAGGCTAACTGTTCGAGTGCTGCGGTGCGGACTGCGGGACTTTGATCGAACTGAGCCAGGGCACTCAGCAGCGGCAAGGTATCGCTCGTCTCTGGCCAACCACAAGCCATTTCTCGCACACAGGTCGATCGCACTGCCCAGCTTCCATCGGATTGGGCGAGGTTTTTGAGCATCAGGTAAATTTCTGGCTGGTCTGGCCAACCACGGGCTATTGCTTCGACTGCTGTGGCTCGGACTTCGCCGCAGTCACTGGAGTGAGCGAGTATTTTCAGCCAAGGTAGGGTTTGCGGGTCGTTTTTCCAAGTTTGGGCGATCGCCGCGATCGATCGATGGCGAATTTGATACGTTTCCTGCAATTCTTGAGCGCTTTGATAAAGAATCAGGAAACCCGTGCCGTATTGCGATAACTTTTTTAAAGCGTTTAACAGTTTTTTTTCGGTTTTTTTATTAACATCATTTTTAACTTTTAACAGGCATTGCGCTGCTAAAAACAAATTAATAAATTTTTCTTGTTGACCGTTTTGATCTGTGAGATACTCTATAATTTTGCTCGCTGTTTCTTGGTCGAGCTTAGCTGCAATTTCTCTGAGCACTTCGTGCAAAGATTCGTCCCGCCAGTGCTGGCCGAAAACTTGTATGTTGAGCTCGCCCCAAGTCAGTTGACCGATTTTGAGTTGGGCATTGATTAACTCTGCTACAGTCTGGGGATTATTTTCGGAAACAAGTTTTTTTAATAACATACTGATCCTCTGCCCCTGAAGTTTGTTTGCATTGACAATCCTCGCATCAGCTCCGATATTAGTTGAGATTTTTTTGAGCGACCCTGGAGTATGGAACCAATCGACTCTATTTTAGACGAAAAATACTGAGTCGGGAGGGCCCCAATGCAAAATCCGCCAGCACCCACAGGAATGTTAGGTGGTGGCGGATGGCGATCGAATAATTAAGTCGCTAAATCTAACTAACAGCTACTTGGACGCGATCGGCTACAACTCGAACCCCAAAAGTAGGAATCTTTACCGTTTCCTCGTCCAGACATTGCCCGGTAGTCAGACTAAAGTTTTGTTTGTAAATGGGAGAAGCAACTTTGAGAGTGCCGTTGCGATCGCCCACAATTCCCCGCGACAAAACAAAAGCTTTGCTAAACGGGTCGTAATTGCTAAGCGCATAAACTTCATCCCCGTTTCCCACTCGGAAAATCGCCACTTGTTCGCCTTTAACTAAAGCGCAAACTCCAGTATAAGGGGCGATCGCATACAGAGAACACACATCTACCCAAGTTGTTACTGTATCGGAAACTTGTAATGATTGAACCATCTTCTTTTCCTGTTAATTTACTTCAATCTCGTTCCCAGTCTCCGGCTGGGAACGTAGGTTTCGAGGCTCTGCCTCGCCGAAGGAGGCTCTGGCTCACGGTTTTAGGAGGCAGAGCCTCCGGGACTTCATTCCCAGGTAGAGCCTGGAAGATTAAGCGAGATTAAATCTTGCTCGCTCCCCTGATTCAAGGGGAGGGCTGGGGAGGGGTTATTCCGAAACTCCAACCAGAGCCTTTTCATGTTCGTTAGCAGGCCGCGTTTGTCCCCGTTCCGCAACACGAACAATACTCGGATCGGGCAAATCGGAATTCACAAAATGCTGGAACCGCTGCACCTTTTGTGGGTCTTCAATCGTCGTTTTCCACTCACATTGATAAGTGTTCACTAAATGTTCCATCTGCGCTTCTAATTCAGCACAAATGCCAAGAGAATCCTCAATTATCACCTGTTTCAAGTATTCAATCCCGCCCTCAAGTTTGTTCAACCAAGTAGCAGTGCGTTCTAATCTGTCTGCCGTGCGGATGTAGAAAACCAAGAATCGATCGATATACTTAATCAAAGTTTCCTTATCGATATCCGTAGCCAGCAAAACCGCGTGCTGCGGCTTAATTCCCCCGTTGCCACACACGTACAAATTCCAGCCGTTTTCCGTAGCAATTATCCCAAAATCCTTGCTTTGAGCTTCCGCGCATTCGCGAGTGCAACCAGAGACAGCAGATTTCAGCTTGTGGGGCGATCGCAAACCACGATACCGCAATTCAACCTCGATCGCCAAACTCGTTGAATCCTGCACGCCAAAGCGGCACCAAGTGCTACCCACACAAGATTTTACAGTACGCAGAGCCTTACCGTAAGCGTGTCCCGACTCAAATCCCGCATCAATCAACCTACGCCAAATATGCGGCAATTGATCCACGCGAGCTCCAAACAAATCAATCCGTTGTCCCCCAGTAATCTTAGTATAAAGCCCAAAATCCCTGGCAACTTCACCCAAAACAATCAACTTATCGGGAGTAATTTCTCCCCCCGGTATTCGGGGCACCACCGAATAAGTACCGTCGCGCTGAATGTTGGCCAAAAAGTAATCGTTCGTATCTTGCAAACCGACGTGAGACTTCTCTAAAATATGGTCATTCCAAGTAGAAGCGAGCATCGAACCAACAGCAGGCTTGCAAATTTCGCAACCCTTACCTTTGCCGTGTCTTTCAATCAACTCCTCAAAGGTTTTTATCTCTTGAGATCGCACTAAATGGTACAATTCTTGACGAGAATATTCAAAATGTTCGCAAAGATTATTTTTGACTGCAAACCCAGCTTTCTTCATCTCCGCCTTGAAGATATCCGTCACCAAAGGCACGCAGCCGCCGCAGCCCGTCCCAGCTTGAGTGCATTTCTTGACGCTGGCAACATCCGTTAAATTGCGATCGCGAATCGTTTCACAAATCTGCCCTTTGGTAACATTATTACAAGAACAAATTTGAGCCGAATCTGGCAAACTGTCTACTCCAAAACCCGCCGGGAATCCCCCTTCTCGCGGTGGCATTAACAAATCTTCGGGATGCGGCGGCAGAGCAATTTCATTTTGCATGAATTGCAGCAAAGTGCCGTAAGCCGAAGCATCTCCTACGAGAATTCCGCCTAAAATTCGGCTGCCGTCTTGATTTAAAACTAATTTTTTGTAAATGCCTTGGAAGGTGTCAGTGACAACAATTTCTTTAGCATCGGCAGACTTGGGAAAAGGATCTCCAAAACTAGCGACATCCACCCCCAATAATTTGAGTTTAGTGGACATATCCGCACCTGTAAAAGTGCTTGTGGGACGGGCATCTTGCCCGTCATCCGCTACACGGCTCAAAATATCTGCAGCTACGCTTGCCATTGTATACCCAGGCGCAACTAAGCCGTAGATGCGATTTTGATACAGCGCACATTCTCCGATCGCATAAATGTCAGGATCGGAGGTTTGGCAGCTATCATTAATTACAATGCCACCGCGTTCTCCTACTTCTATACCGCAACTTCTGGCAATTTCGTCGCGGGGGCGAATGCCAGCAGAAAACACTATCATATCTGTTGCCAATTCCGAACCGTCAGCAAACAGCATTTTAGTAACTTTGCCATCTTCGCTGACAATTTCTGTGGTAGATTTGCTGGTGTGAACCGAAACCCCCAACTCTTCTATTTTGCTGCGGAGAATTGCACCGCCCATCTCGTCAAC
>JACJNV010000016.1 GCA_014695175.1 Microcoleus sp. FACHB-DQ6
GGACTCTGGGTAACCACCCTCACACTCAAGCGAGTCCGTCTCTGTTTCCTAAAGAGCGAACGTGAGCCTCAACCCACCTTCTATGTCCTAACCGCCTTGGCGGTTGCTATAAATGGGAAAAGCTAGGTATGGAAGGGATGCAGGGAATTGCCAGGTCGAGGCAGAAAACCTCGATGGAGTGAAGCAGACATCGTATTTTTAGAAAAATGCCTCAAACAAGAACCACGTACATATAACAGTTCCCAATTAGCTCAAAAATTAGAGAGCGATCGTAAAATACATCTAAGTTCCGACAGATTAAGACGGGTACTAAAAAAAAGGGGATCATTTGGAAACGAGCCAGAAAAAGTCATAAAGGCAAACAAGACCCCGTAGTACGAAAAATCAAGCAAGCAGACCTAGATATGTTGGAGTTAGCGGCAGCGGCGGGAGAAATCGACTTAAAGTATTTAGATGAATCAGGATTTTGTTCTTGGAGTGAGCCTGGTTATACTTATTATCAACGAGGTGAACAAAAAAAAATCGAACAAACCTTACGTCGAGGTCGTAGGTTAAGCATTATCGGATTTTTTCAGCCATTAATCAGCTTTGTGTACGGTTTGGTGATTGGGGGAGTAGATCGAAAATCTTATATTCAGATGATGGAGAAAGAAGCCGAAGAGTCGTCTGCTCTTGGACGAATCAGGGTCATAGTACAAGACAACGGTCCGATACACCGATGTCTGGAAGTCCAACAATTATGGTCGAAGTGGGAAAGTCAGGGTTTATACATCTTCTTTTTGCCTAAATATTGTTCAGAAATGAATCCCATTGAATTGGAGTGGCAACATATCAAAAAAAATGAATTAGCCGGAAAAATGTTCGAGGATGAATTAGAGCTTGCTTATGCTGTAATTCATGGGATAGAAGTTAGAGCAGAAACAGGAAACCATACTGCACAACGTGTTAAATTTAACTCCAATCCCGGTACTTAATATTTCGTTACATAATGATAAATTTTTCCACCGACTTACTTAGAAACCGTAACGGGTCGATTAAACAGTCAACCTTTGTGGTTAGTTTGGGTTGGTATCCAAATGCCATCTCTAGCAGAAATTTGGCAACTGTATCTACGCCGCGAGAGCCCTCGAACATTGGTATCGATTAGCTCTCACAAACTTTGCATTGGACTGTGCCGAAGCTCAGCACTCCTCAACAGTGTGAACGATGGAGTGATTTGATGCCATTAGTGACTTGGCAATTATGGTTAGCTAAAGATGTCGTCACAGAAATTCGTTTGCCCTGGCAAAAGTCTCTCCCTGAATTGACGCCTGGAAGGGTTGTACAATCAATGCTTCCACTTTTAATCAGGATTGGAAGTCCGGCTGTTGCTCCTTTCGCGGCGAGGAAATTCCGATGGATGGCAAACGGGAAAACCTCGCACTCGCCTGATGTCGCTATCCTGTGGTCAAAAAGGGTAAAGGTCGGTTCCAAAACTCGTCAAAATTCATCAGTTAACCTCTCTACCTCTATCTAAACTCACAGAATTTACACTCAGCTTCTTCTGAGTGAATTTTTGCTTAGTCTAAACTCCAATCACTAATCTTCAAGCCATCAAGCTTGATAGCTTGGATTACCTTCTGACGAAGGTCATAGCTGTAGGGTTTGGACATGGGTTTTGCGATCGCACGGCAATTCGGACTACTTACAGTTTATGCCATAACCGCCTTGGCGGTTGCTATACTAATAGAGATGGATCAAATGCGAGTTCATTGCTGTAGTTTGATTGACCGAGAAAGTATTGTAGATAGGGGTTTTCCCGGATTTGTTCTACTGTTTCCCGAGCGCTAATTCCTAACTTTTCTTTAATAATTAATGCCCCCAATGCCATCCTAAACGATTTGGCGGGTGCACCATGAGTCTGCGGGGAAGTTGGCCGCATATTCTGATTCAAATTCATCCCACGGGATTATTTGGGCCATTTTTACCCAACGGTTGTCTGCTGACAACCTTCCTCCGAAAGGCAGTTCAAACTCGGATGGGGGGCTTGGGGCAAGCTCAGCTTTTCTGTACACGCTCGCAGGTGGTTATGCACGGCTTTTGACCTATTTTACCTGTTTTTCTGGCATCTGACTCTCGATCGCACCAGTTCTTAACCCAGACCCGGTAAAATGCGATCGATTATTCAGCAAGCCCTAGATAGCTCCACCCTCAAAGCATTATTTTGCAAGCTCAAAAGCCTGGAAGATTTGCCCAAAGGGCAGTTGGCAGGTAAAATGGCAACAGTTATAGATTTAATGACCAGGCTGCCTGTCGAAATTTGGTTTCTGGAAAATCCCAAAGCTTCTGATGTGAAGTTAGAAGAAAATATTCTGCAATTGGTTGAAGGCAAAACATTACTTTTACTGGATAGGGGCTTCTATCATTTTAGCTTTTGGCTCAAATTAATCGAACGAGAGATTCACCTAATTACTCGGTTAAAAAAAGGAGCCTCAATTAAAATCGAGCAAGTATTCACCCAGAGTTACGACCTCCGAGATAGTCTAATCCGTTTGGGTTCAGGAATCACCAAAACTCCATATATCACCTTACGTTTGATTGAGGTTCGTTCGGGTAACACCTGGCATTCTTATTTAACAAGTGTACTTGACCCTAAGATATTACCTCCCTACGTTGCAATACGGTTCACTTAAGGCTGAAAAAGTGGTAAAATAGGTATTATGTACAAAAAAGGAAATCAAGGACAGTGCCTTTTAAAAAATTATTATTAGAATCTCCCAAGCTCAAAAGTAAGGAGATATTCAAAGCTATAGAGATAGCAATTCCATCAACAGCAATAGAAGCGGCGATTCTCAAAAAAAAAGTTAAGGAAAAACGGCATCGCGGGCTACCATCACAACTGGTAGTATGTCTAATAATAGCAATGAGCCTGTGGTCAAAAGACTCAATGCGGGATGTGCTAAAAAATCTAATTGATGGCCTTACTGAAGTCGGGTTAAAAACTGGTAAATATTGGAAAATCCCATGTAAAGCAGCTATTACTCAAGCCCGACAAAGATTAGGAGCAGGAGTAATGACGCAGTTGTTTCATCAGTTGGTAAAACCAATGGCTACGGTTGAAACAGTAGGAGCTTTTCTCAATGGATTGAGAATTATAGCGATAGATGGAACCTGCTTAGACATCCCAGACAGTGATGAAAATGCCAGAGTTTTTGGCCGTCCAGGGAGTCGTCCAGGTACAAGAGCTGCATTTCCAAAAGCTAGATTAGTCATTTTAGTAGAAGCAGGAACACATTTAATATTCGATGCCTTAATCTGTCCATATAAGATAGGAGAAAGAGTAAGAGCGTTAAGATTATTACGCTCCGTTACCCAAGAAATGTTGTTGATGTGGGATAGAGGTTTACATTCCTATGCGATGGTAGAAGCTACGGTCAGCAAGGGTTGTGACTATTTAGGGCGAATTCCATCTAATGTTAAATTCACAAACGAAACACAACAAAAAGATGGTTCTTATTTGAGTTTTATTTATCCACCAGGCAAATTCCGAAAAAAAGGATTTCCACCTATAAAAATTAGAGTAATCGTAAGGATTCAGGTCAAAAAAACTTAAGTGGCGGCATCTGGTAAAATAAAGGAATGAAAAAGCCCACAGCCACCAGAGAGCAGAAAAAAACCGAGATAGAGCAGTTGAGCCA
>JACJNV010000160.1 GCA_014695175.1 Microcoleus sp. FACHB-DQ6
ATGGCTTTCAACTTGAACGGTTTCAACTTCAACCAATCGATTATCGACTCTCAAGGTCGCGTGATCAATACTTGGGCTGATGTGATCAACCGCGCTAACTTGGGTATGGAAGTGATGCACGAGCGCAATGCTCACAACTTCCCGCTTGACTTGGCTGCTGGTGTTACAACTCCAGTAGCAATGGTTGCTCCTTCTATCAACGGCTAAGTTTTAGTCTGAGATTAACAAAAAGCGCTCCTAGAAATAGGGGCGCTTTTTGTTTGGGTAAAAATATTTTTAGAGACTTTATTGTGATATCTAGTCCGGTAGCATGGGGAGCATCCCAATTTGGGTTTTAGAGGAGTGTTGGCTGTGAGAGTACGAAGCGAGATATATAAACTTTTCTGTGCGGGACGCTCGCAGGGTCTAAGCATACTTGTACATAAGCTAAGGCATATACAAGCAGCGGATAAGCAGCAACAGTTCAAATGATTCGCTGCCGGAGATTCCTAGGAATGGAAGGATTTTTGTTTTTTATTTAATAGTTAATTTGGCTTCGCTAGTGCGATCGCCCATTCCCCCAGTAATAGTAACAGTTCCAGGTCGCAGCGCTTGAAATGTGCCCGCTGATTGCGTTTGAGCGAGCAACGGCTTCGGATTCGGAGATTTGCTGGGTGCACCAGGTATCGGTTGCTGATAGTAGGGAGTCGAAAATCGGAAATAAGTCACTGGCGGAAGCAATCTCCCCTTTGAATCGGAGAGAATTATTTTAAAGGTAATACGATCGCCCACGCGCACGGTTGCAACTTCTGGTAGAATCCGAAGTGTCCAATCAGGCGGGTAAACAATACCGGACATAGAGAGTGTTTCTCCACCTTTTTTTGCAAACACGGCAAACTTTCCCGGCCCAATACCCGTCACAATTCCATCTGGGGAAACTTTGACGACTTCTTCATAATCGGACGACCACACCCACTGTTTCTCGGACTGCGTAGAATCTCCTGGAATACACCCTGAAGAAGCGACGTCGGTACTCCCGATTTTTAGCTTAGTCGTTTGACCCACAATTAAAGGCTCTACTTCCCAAGAATTGTAGTTAAGGCAAGGGGGATTATATATACCTAGAAATTCTCTCAACTCCCATACCGTAATACCTATGAATCCGAATAACAGGACGATCGCAGTTACGCAGCCGAACCCGATAAATTCCTTCTGTTTGTTATTCATATTTAATATTGGTTTTTTTTGTATCTATAACTTTATGAACCAGTGCGCCAAGCGCTCTAGCTTTGTATGCCACCGAGAAAAGTGGCACAGAGATAAATAAAATGCTATTATTTTTTCACACTGGGAATACTGTGCTAAAGTATCTCGGAATAAATGGGTGATTTCATAGCAGATAAAATAGCATTCATTCACTCACTTTTATTAAAAAAATCGGCGTTAATTTGTGTTGCATCTGCATTAAATCTGCGGTTGACATATCAAAACTTTATGCAATAGGTATTGTAAAATTGAATCGCTCAATATAACATTACGGTCAGCAAAGGGTAATATAATAGATGCACAAAAACATCGAATAATATAGGTAAGTTATCCTAAAAAAATAACCGAGATGATACTTAAAACTCAGAGATTGGTTTTGAAACAGATTTTGGATAGCGACCTCAACACGCTCCACAGAATTTTCACTGATTCCTATGTCAGGAGATATCTGTGTGACGGCGAAATCTGGTCGCTGCAACAAGTAGAAGAAATGCTGGCCGAGAATCAAAAGCTTTTTTCAGAAAAGAAATTCGGTCTTTGGTCGCTCGAGACAAACACCGAGCAAGAAGTCATTGGATTTGTGGGTTTGTGGTATTTTTTAGAAGAAGAACAGCCCCAGTTAGTTTACGCACTGCTGCCGAAAGCACTTAAAAAAGGTTACGCTACTGAGGCATCAACCAAAATATTGGATTATGGTTTTGATGAACTTGGCTTTAACTATCTTGTCGCAAGTTGCGATCGCCCAAACATTGAGGCGCAAAAAGTCGCAGAAAGACTCGGAATGAGGCAAGTAGAAGAAAGATTTATGAATGGAAATCCGATATTATTCTTTAGAATCGATAAGTAGTAATTAGCAGTAAGGGCGCAATGCACAAATGGCTTTCGGTGGTGGGGATTGGCGAAGATGGACTTTCGGGACTCGGCCCGATCGCCTCTACCCTCCTCTCTCGATCTCAAATCGTTGTTGGTGGCGCCCGTCACCTAGCAATGCTACCAACCGACGACACCCGCGAAAAATTGCTCTGGGCGTCGCCTTTGCAAGCAACTGTTGACGACATCCTCCGTCGCCGGGGACAGTCTGTGTGCGTGCTAGCAAGTGGCGATCCGATGTGTCACGGAATTGGGGTAACACTGTCGCGCCAAATTCCCATTTCGGAAATGACTGTGATTCCGGCTGTATCGGCTTTTAGTCTTGCTTGCGCCCGTTTGGGTTGGCCGCTGGCCCAAGTTGAGACTTTTAGTTTGACAAATCGCCCGATCGCATCGATCGCCCTTGCTTTGTCTCCCGGCGCGCGCCTGCTGGTGTTGAGTGCTGACAGGCACACCCCTGGTCTTGTGGCGCCAATGTTAACACAGCGGGGGTTTGGCAGCAGTTTGATGACCGTGTTCGAGCGGATGGGGTCGGACTCGGAACGGCGGATCGAGGGGGTAGCAGCAGCCTGGAATCAATCGGATGTGGCGGATTTGAACACGATCGCAATCGCAGTTGCAGCCGATCGCGAAACTGTGATTTTCCCTCGTACCTCCGGTTTGCCGGATGCTGCTTATCGCCACGACGGACAACTTACGAAGCGGGAGGTTAGAGCCGTTACTCTGTCTACGTTAGCACCGATTCCCGGAGAGTTGCTTTGGGATGTGGGGGCGGGCTGCGGCTCGATCGCGATCGAATGGATGCGGAGTCATCCTCGGTGCAGGGCGATCGCGATCGAACGCCATCCGAGTCGATTGGAATACATCGCTGAAAATGCCTCGACTTTCGGCGTTCCCGAACTCGAAATCGTGGCGGGAGAGGCGCCGGAAGCCCTGACAAATTTGCCTCAACCGAATGCTATTTTCATCGGCGGCGGTGTCACCGCAGAATCGGTGCTGGAAACTTGCTGGAATGCTTTAGGCGAAGGCGGCCGATTAGTTGTTAATGCGGTGACAGTTGAGAGCGAGTTTAAAGTTTTGCAATGGCACGATCGTTATGGCGGGGAACTCATTAGAATTGGGATTCAGCGAGTAGGGGCGATCGGTTCTTTTCAGGGTTGGAAACCGCTGGCACCGGTGACTCAGTGGGTGGTTGCTAAGGGGTAATACCAATTCTGATTGGATCGGAATGATTTAACCACAGAGTACGCAGAGAACACAGAGGAAGAGATGAGAGAGATGAATCATTCCGATGAAGAGTGGATTTGATGTAAAATGCGATCGATCTTTTTCCAATAAAGCTATAATCAATAATATTCTCTGGAATGAGAGTGATAATGCCAGACGAATCATCTGTAGATCCTTATTTAGATCGATTGTTTGAAGACTATTCCAACACTGAAGTTATCGAACTACAGCAATATCTGTCTGAATGGGATAGAGGAACTTATCGAACTGTGGCCCAAAGTGTGTTAGACCATTCACAAAGAAAAGGATTTGATCCACTCAAATATTTGCGTAAAGCACACAACTTCAACACCAGAGGTGCTGTAAGAGTTCCTCGCAGTGGATATCGGCAGGATGGAGCCGCTGTTTACCGAAAGGGCAATGAGTTTTTAATTGTGCGACCTGACCAATATGGTGTTGAGAAAATCGTGACTTATGGCATTAATGAGGAATAGCGATATGGCACAAGTTCAGAACAAATTAGGGATTCAACAAGATATTATTGTGCAACTTTTGGCACAGTTGAGGGTTGACTATCAAAACACTAAATCAGAGCGCAAAGAGATATCTCAGAGGTATCTTGGTTCCGAGGAAGATTTTTCGTTTCTGGAGGAGCTTGAGTTAGTAACAGTAAGTATTCGCGGTTATGCTAGTCAGATTGAGGAGCGCGCAGAGGTTGAGAATCGCGAGCAAGCGATCGCAGAGTTACATCAGCTCAGGGTGTTCGATCGTTCTGCGATCGCTCAGTTTTATGATGAGACGCGATCGGGCTATCTTCAAATGCGAGCCTATATCCGAATGCTGGACTATTTGCGGTTGCTGGTGTTGGAGTATTTGCAGATGGCATAGAGAAAGTAACAGAAACTTACCCATCGCTCTAAAGTTCTGCCAGGTGCCAGAAAGTCATCCCATTTTCAGTATGACTGAGCAAAATCCCCAAATCTTCGAGGCTTTCTAAACAGTCGAGAATGACTTTTTGTTTGCGGCTGGCTGCTTTGAAATGGGCGGTGACTTGGGCGGCTGTCCATTCGCCGCTTTGGGTGCGAAATAAGTCGCGGATGGCCCAAAGTTGCTCTTTGAGGGTTTTGGGGAAAGGTTGTTGTTCCGTGGGGGCGATCGAGGTTTCGGTTTCGGTGGTGATACCTGCAAGGGATGGTTGGATGTAGGTTTCGCCGGGGGCTTGGTAGTCGGGGCGCAGCCAGCGAATGAGTCCGTTGCGTTCTTCTTCGGCGCGTTGGGCGTTGAGGGTGACGAGGTTTTCGAGGATTTGGTCGTCGGTGAGGGTGGGTTCCCAAGCATAGGCGGCAAATACGGCGGCATCGAGTTCGTCGTGGATTTGTTTGAGGGTGGAGACTAAGGCTTTTTGGTTGAAGGCTTTGTCTTTGTCGTCGAGGGGTTCGCCTTTGCGGAGTTTTTCGAGGAGGTTGTACATCCCGGTGATGGTGACTTCGGGGTGAGTGGCTTGGACTCGTTTGCGGTGGCTGTCGAGGCGTTCTCCGAGTTCTCGGATGGTTTGTTTTTGGCTGTCCGTAGGGGTGGGGAAGGGGAAGGGGTCGAAGCAAACAGAGTTGTTGTATCTAGGCGTATTTCCTCCTAAATCTCCACCTGTTGCCAGTGCCCAGATAATATGAATTGTGGAAGATAGAACACCGAAGTGATAAGCATCTCCAAGTGCAATCATAATAACTTCACTTTCTGGAAAAACATCTATCTCTAAAAAGGTGAAAAATCTGTGCTTTGTCGTTCTTGGTGTAGCAATGTACCGTTCTAGTGTATTGATGGCCGGTCTAATTTTGGCTCGCGCCTCAGCAAAAATCCACCAATTATCTCTATATGCCTTTCGGTTATTCGTGATTCTCTCCGGTTTTACCCTTTCAAGTATCCCTTGATAAATGTCTTGATATCGATCTCTGACCTCTGCTTCTGTTAGTCCAAATAGATCAATTATGAAAAGATCGGATTTAGGTTGGATCAAATCTCGTCCATTGCGATAATGTTTAATAACGGATGGTAGATTCGTTAAAGAATAACCCATCAATTCTAGCTGTTGCTGATTGATGAGAAACCCTTGACTAGCTAACATCATGCCTTTGGAAGATAAATTTTGATTGGCTCTAAGTTTCTGAGTGCTCATCACGTTAGCACCAGAATCTAAATTGCTGAGTATTCGATCTACATGAATCAAGTTAATCCTCAGATTCTGGGCGATATCTTCAGGTATTCCCACTTCCGTTTCATGCAAGACATATCCGATTTGGGCTGTGGTATGATGACAAGTCTTGAGTTCAGCGGCTGTCATGGCAATGCGTACGGCGGCACCTTCCTGATCCCAAGGATGATCGGCAATCGCAAAAAATAGGTTGAGTGGATTTTTAGAAGCTTCTAAGTGAACATCAATTATCTTTCTTTGCCAAACCTGTCGAATGCTATTGGTTGTAATTAAACCAAATCTCCTGATGTGTCCTTGGCGAACCAGAGTGGCAGCTTTGTGCCACCAATACATCACAAAATCAACAGTATCCGGCACATCTTTATAGACTTTCCTTAACGTTTCTGCATACCCATCCCCCAACCGTTCCCGCATTCTCGCATTCCCAATAAACGGCGGATTCGACACAATATAATCTGCCTCCGGCCACACGGCTGCCCTTGGATTCAAATACCGATAAATTGTTACTTGGTTTGTCGCATCGGGAATATCCTCCCCCGTCACCGGACTCTTCATCATCCGTCCGCCCCAGCGAGTTCTCACCTTCCCCGTCGCATCCACATCCGGTTCCCTCCGGTCATAGGCCAACACCGCATCCCCCCATTCAATATTGTTGTACTCCCGCAACACAGGTTCGATCGGGGGAATATCGCCAAACCGCCGAAAATGCCACTGCAAATACCCAATCCAAATCACCAAATCCGCGATCGCCGCCGCCCGTGGATTAATCTCAATTCCCAAAAACTGACTCGGATTAACTTGAGCAATATCTAACCGCAACTGCGCCGATCCGGTGACATCTTCCAAGCGGCGCAACACCTCCGATTCCAACCCTTTCAACAAATCCAACGTCACATACAGGAAATTACCCGATCCGCACGCCGGATCGAGAATCTTCACCTGTTGTAACTCCGTCAGAAATGCTTCTAAAACTGATCTCGCCTTTTTCCTTTGATTTGCAGTCGGTTCCGATTCCCCCGCGTTGAGCAACTGTTTAACCTCCGCTTGTACCGCAATCCAGCGATCGCCCAAAGGTTCCATCACCACAGGCTTTACCAACCGTTCCACATACGATCGCGGCGTATAATGAGCCCCCAACTTACTCCGTTCCCTAGAATCAAGCGCCCTTTCCAACAACGTCCCAAAAATCGCCGGTTCCACATTGCACCAATCGCGCTTCGCCGCCTGCAACAACACCTCCAACTGCGCCTTTGTCAAAGCAAACGCCTGCGACTCCGCAAACAATCCCCCATTAAACCGCAACAGTTTGCCATGAAAGCCAAAACTCGTCCCCTCATTCATCGCCTCCCACAGCGCCTCTACCTCCGGCTTAAACGTCTTCGGGTTGAGAATCCACCGCGTTTCCAGCGCCTGCGTAAACAAATGTTCTTTGAGTAATCCCACATCCTCAGCAAACATGGTGAAAATACAGCGCATCAAAAACTGGGCGACTTGCTGCGGATCGACATTCGCCTCCATCCGCTTCGCCAACTCTGCCAAATCCGCCGCCACTTCCCGCGTCACCCGCGCCGCAATTTTCTCTGGATTGCGCTGCTGCGGATTGCTAAAAATATCGACAAACAAATCGAAAACATCGGCTTTCCGCAACTCGGCCAGCCCAATTTCTCGCCGCGCCCCATAGCCGCCATAATCGCCGCTAAACCCCATCCATAATTCAAAATGATCGCCAATATCGCAAGTTAACAAAAACGGCGGTTTGCTGCTGAGACTGCGGGTATAGGCGATCGCCTGTACAAACGCTTTTTCCATCTCCCGCAAATAGGTATTTGTCCCCCGCTTTGCCGTTCCTTTGTTGCTCGTTGTTCCGCCCTGTTTGGCCTCTATCAAAAAATGCTCGGCTTTGTAAAAGTCAATAAACCCCGGAGTCACTTTGCCGCTGGGGTGAAAAATTTTGACATCTTTATCAAAGCAATAGGGATCGTTGGGAATTCTGCCTTTATCAAAAGGGCGATCGACTCCCAGCGCATCGCACATTTCGGCAAAAAACAACTGGTAGTTTGCCCGTTCGTTACCGCTAGAACCCGCCCAGCGCTTGATGAATGTTTCGACTCGCGCCCGATCTGCCTCATTCATGCTTCAATCCTGCTGCTTGCTTTTTCCTGATTCTATACTTCTCTGTTAGCATAGGAATTATTCATGTATCTCTGCTATTCATCTGCGTGAATCAGCGTCAATCCCTTGTCATCTGCGCTGAAGAAATTCTCTTTTTTTTCCCGCAGATGAGGGCAGATAGACACAGATTAACGCAGATGAATTATATCCAATCTGGTTGCACCGTCTGTGGTTGACTGTTGACTGGATTTTACGCCCGACGATGCTACCGGATTTAATATAAGCCGATCGCTCTCTCTACCCTTTGTTCAATGCAATGCACAAAAAAATCTTCAAAAATATTATTAATTTTAAAACAAATAGGTTGGGTTTAACACAAGTAACCCAACCTATTAATTAAATCAGACTTAAGAGTTTAGCCTTGATTCACCACAGTCGGTTTTAAACTTTCCTGTGACTTCGATCGATCTAAACCATTTTGAACTTCCACAGATTCCTTAATCGGTTTCCGGGCTTCAATTAAACTCAAAGCTTTGTTGACACTTTCAGGTAAAATCACTACCAAACTGCCGGCAGGAGCCTCATCTAAAGCCTTGTTAACGGCCGTTGTTTCGTCGAGAATCAACTCGTATTCAACTTGAGATTTCTTTGCGGTTCCTGCAGAAATCGCCTCTGCAATTCCCTGGCAAATTAAGTTTGCCACAACACCGGGTTCTCGCCCGCGCCTGTCAATATCTTCTTTGATAAGAATGCGATCGAACATCTCGGCCGAAAGTTTGCCCAGCGTGACAAAATCTTCATCTCGCCGGTCTCCGGGGGCGCCGACTACCCCTATCCGCTGTCCCTGCCAATTCAGCACGAAACTGCCCAAAGCTTTGTAGCTGTGGGGGTTGTGGGCGTAGTCGAGCAAAGCGTGATAGCTGCCCAATTTAAACAAGTTCATCCGTCCGGGAGTTTGACCGACCGATGCTTGGAAGCTTGACAAAGCCGATCGAATATCTTCTATTTTCACTCCTTGGGCAAAAGCAGCCAAACAAGCTGCTAAAGCATTGGCAATCATAAACGGCGCGCGCCCGCCCATCGTCAGCGGCACGTTCACAGCCTGCTCAATTCTCAGCGTCCAATCGCCTTTCAAGATCGACAAATACCCATTTTCGTAAATCGCTGCCAGCCCGCCCGCAGCGGTATGTTTGGCAACCAGTTCGTTGTCCGGGTTCATCGAAAAATATGCAATTTGAGCCTTGACACGCTGCGCCATTTTTGAGCCTAACGGGTCGTCTGCATTTAAAACTGCATAGCCTTTGGGCATTACCGACTCGACGAGGACGCTCTTGAGTTTGGCGAGCTGTTCCACGGTGTCGATGTCGCCAATTCCCAAGTGATCGGCTGCGACGTTCAAGACGACGCCGACATCGCACTGATCGAAGCCGAGGCCCGATCGCAAAATTCCGCCTCTAGCCGTTTCCAGCACCGCTACTTCCACCGTTGGGTCAGACAAAATCAATTGAGCGCTCTGCGGCCCGGTATTGTCTCCGGTTTCTACCAAATAATCGCCGATGTAAGTGCCGTCGGTAGTCGTGTAGCCGGTAATCTGACCGGTCTGCTTGACAATGTGGGCAAGGAGGCGAGTGGTTGTAGTTTTGCCGTTGGTTCCCGTTACCGCTAAAATCGGCACCCGGCTGGTTTGAGGCGAGGGGAAAAGCATATCGAAGACGGCGCCGGCGACGTTGCGGGGTAAACCCTGACTCGGGGCGACGTGCATTCTGAAACCCGGTGCTGCGTTGACTTCGACGATGACGCCGTTGACATCGCGCAGTGGTTGGGAGATGTCGGGAGTTACTACGTCAATGCCCGCTATGTCCAAACCGATAATTTTGGCGACTCTGGAAAACAGCCAGACGTTTTCTGGGTGGATTTCGTCGGTGCGATCGACTGCAATTCCACCGGTACTCAAGTTTGCTGTCGCGCGCAAAAATACTCTTTCGCCGGCCGGCACTACGGAGTCCATCGCGTATCCTTGTTTTTGCAGCAAATCCAAGGACAATTTGTCGATCGTGATCCGGGTGAGCACGTTGTCGTGTCCGTCTCCTCGCTGCGGGTCGCGGTTTACTTCTTCAATAAGCTGTTCTACTGTAAACTTGCCGTTACCCACGACGTTAGCGGGGACTCGTTCTGCGACTGCTACGACTTGCCCGTTGACTACCAATACTCTGTGGTCGCGGCCGACGTAATAGCGCTCGACTATCACGCTTTTTGTTTTTGATGCCGCGCTGGCTAAGTCGTAGGCTTCTTCTGCTGCTTCCCAGGAATTGATGTCGATCGTAATGCCGCGGCCGTGGTTGCCGTCTAGGGGTTTGAGGACGATCGGATAACCGCCGACATCTTCGATCGCCGCTTGCAGTTCGTCCAAATAATGAATCACCGTTCCTCTGGGAACCGGCACGCCAGCGCTGGCGAGGATATTTTTGGTACCTTCCTTATCGCAGGCGAGTTCTACCCCCAAAACTCCCGTGCGGTTGCTCAGAGTTGCCTGAATCCGCTTTTGGTGAACCCCATAGCCGAGTTGAATCATAAACCTGGCGTTCAAAGGCATCCAAGGAATGCCGCGCGCTTCTGCTTCCTTAATCAGTGTTTCCGTGCTCGGCCCCAGGGCCGCCGACGCAGCAAACCCTCTAAGGTCTCTCAAATCTTGGATTAATTCTGCTGCTGGATAAGAACCAGTAGTGGCAATGCTCTGGCACATCCGCACGCCCGCCCGGGCGGCATAGCGACCTGCTTGTTCGTTTTGATACTCAATTACTACTTGGTAAATGCCTGGGGTCGCAGTCTCGCGGGTACGGCCGAACCCGACCGGCATTCCTGCCATTTCCTGAAGTTCCAGGGCGACGTGTTCGATTACGTGTCCCAACATTGTGCCTTCTCTGACCCGTTGCAGGAATCCTCCCTGATGGCCTGGAGAACAGTGATGGTCGTTCAAACTCGGAAGTGCGGCGATCAACCCTTCGTAGAAGCCAGGAATTTCAGATGTGGTTTTATCTGCCCACTCCTCTAAATCCAAACGCATCAGGACGAGTTTGTGGCGTCGGATGCTCCAGTAGTTGGGGCCGCGTAAGGTCTGGATTTTAAGTATTTTCATGGTAGTTAGAGGGGTATGGGGCGCGAAATCTTATAGATAATTGGAGCATTTATTCAATTTCGATCTAGATTGCTCGATCGACTGTTCGCTGCGAACAGTTTGGGAGTGAATTTCCAGTTATGGGCTACCCAATTGAAAATTCATGCCCCTGCGAGCAGCTAAAAACAAGTACAGATCCATGGCTAGCAAAAACTCAAAGCCCGAAGTTAGAATTTTCTGTGATTCTGCCTCCTGGCGTCAGCCCGTGGCTGCTTCGGAATCTATTCTATTGTTGTATCCATGATTCGGCCGGAATGCCGCCTAATTTCTGCCGAATCAATGACAAGAGATGTTCTGCGTTAGTTGGCTGTGCGGCACTCGGGGGGCCAGCCAGACTCGGAACAGGCTCCCGATGGCATTGGTTTGCCTAGGGGCATATTGTAGCAATCTCCGTGACACAGAACGTGCAAGCGCATATTGAACAGACTTAAGGGTTCTGTCGCTCCTACCAGAGACTCATTGGTATAAAAATTTTCCCTAGAATCAACAATAGTCACAGTGCCTTTACCGAGAACTTTCATAGTATCGTCTCCCTCAAACAAGGCGCAGGTGTCTTCGTCAATACCAATAGCGATGCGATCGGGGTGGCAAGCCACAGCCGACAGCAAGCGAGCCATGCGGTTGCGGTTGTGAAAATGCTGGTCTACGATGAGCTCAGGAATAATGTTAAGTCCGTTTGCCATGTCTACTAAAGATCGGTTCGGTGACGCCCCACTCCCGCCGCCTGCAATCATGTGATATCCCATCACCGCAGCACCCGCGCTCGTACCGGCGAGGGTAATCTTGCCTTCGAGAGTTTCTTTGCGAATTTTCTCCATCAGCGGGGTGTCCGCCAGCAGCCCGCAGAGCCTCAGTTGGTCGCCGCCTGTGATGAATACGCCCGTACAATCTTCTAAGTAATCTTTCCAGACGGGGTTTTCGGCTTGTTCGCGTTCGCGGATGTCCACTACTTTGACGGCACTAACGCCCATTTCGTCAAATATGGTGCGGTAACGGTTGCTAATTCCTTCGGGATCTCGCGAAGCGCACGGAATGATTGCCAGCCGAGCATTTGCACCCCCAGCACGGCAAAAAAAGGTGTTCAGAATCTCTCGCCCGTGAACTTTGTCTTCGGCTCCCCCGATGACCATAATCGAGGTTTTTGTGCGCTGGGGAATATTGTGTTCGAGGGCTTGAGATGTCAACTGCTGCATGGTGTGTCTTCCTCTGTTGGATGTGAAATTCAATTTTGCCGTTGCTGTGGGTACAATAGGGCTTTTTAAGAATAAATTTTTGTTTGTGCGAGTGAGGTGCGATCGCCGATCGCGCTATCCCGCAATTGTTTGGCGGCGAGTTTGCTTGCAGTCGCTGTCATGAAAAACTGATTTATTGTTGTACAAAACGGGCCCGCCGACAAAGGAAGAGAATTTAACTTGCAAAAATTTTCAGAAATTATAAGAAATTATAAAGAATAAAGCAATTACTGAAAACTGAACTCCCCCTAAGGGTCAAACTAGAGGTGATGTATCAATAAAATTCCAATAATTGTGCGCTTTGACGTAGTTACCTTATTTCCAGAATTTTTCCGGGCTCCCCTGGAGTCGGGACTGATGGGCAAAGCCTTAGCTAAAAAGATTGCTGAGGTGAATTTTGTCAATCCCCGCGATTTTACCACAGACAAGCACCAGCGAGTTGATGATGAGCCTTACGGAGGCGGAGTGGGGATGCTGATGAAACCGGAACCGATTTTTGCTGCGGTGGAGTCGCTGCAGGTTTTGCCGCGGCGGGAGGTGATTTTGCTGACTCCCCAGGGGGAACCGATGCAGCAGGGGATGTTTCGGGAGTTGGCGGCCGATCGCGATCAGTTGGTGTTGATTTGCGGTCATTATGAAGGTGTGGACGATCGAGTGCTGCATTTAGTCACTCGCGAGGTATCTTTGGGGGATTTTGTACTCACGGGGGGTGAAATTCCGGCTTTAGCTTTGATTAATGGAGTTTTGCGATTGCTGCGGGGAACGGTGGCGAAGGAAGATTCCCTAAAGTTTGAGAGTTTTGAAGACGGACTTTTGGATTATCCGCAGTACACTCGACCGGCGGATTTTCGGGGATTGAAGGTTCCTGATGTGTTGCTGTCTGGTAATCACGCGGAAATTGCCCGCTGGCGCCGGGAACAGCAAATTGAAAAAACTCGATCGCGCCGGCTGGATTTGTACGATCGGTGGTTGGAGGACAGGGGAGAATAGGAGAAGTTATCCCATATGATTTATCGGGCAAACTCATAGCCCAATTTAAGCGACAACGGCGATTGTTGTAACACTTCTGCTGATTGAAGCTTTCAAACCTTCAGCAGCTAAAACCTGTTTTAGTCGAGCAGTCTCAGATTTAGTTCCGATAAAAACAGAACCAGGTTTCTTCTTTTTTAGCTTCCTAGCTTCAGGTAAGGACAACGACATAGCCTCACGCAGAATTGTTGTTACAACTGTTGCACGTTGTTCTTTTTCCAATACAATCAAGTCCCTTCTTTTGCTAAAATCTCTTCTCTTATTTCGTCAGGTATAGTATGAGTATCATCTAAGTCGATTGCCTCCCCACAATGAGAGCAGCTATAAGATAGATGCCAAACAAGTTTTTTGCAAAGAGAGACTGACCAACCAACATCTGTATGTGTTGGTCACAATTCTCACACAGTCCGTAAATCAAGACCATACTTTTTCACCTATCTCCCCGCAAATATGAAATAATTGTTTTTTGCTATACTTCCCAAACCTCAATTTTACATGAACATCCGCATCGGCAACGGCTACGACATTCACTGCTTAGTTCCAGAACGCCCCCTCATCCTTGGCGGCGTCCACATTCCCCACGAATTAGGCTTATTAGGGCACAGCGACGCCGACGTACTTACCCACGCTATCATGGATGCGATGCTCGGAGCTCTGAGCTTAGGAGATATCGGGCTGTATTTCCCGCCAACTGACCCGAAATGGAAAGGTGCTGATAGTCTCGTATTGCTCGCACAAGTCAATCAGTTAATATTAGATAAAGGCTGGGAAATCGGCAATATTGATTCGGTGGTGGTGGCGGAACGTCCCAAGCTGAAACCGCATATTGAGCAAATGCGCGATCGGCTTTCTGCTGTCCTACAATTAAAACCCGACCAAATCGGCATCAAAGCTACTACAAACGAAAAATTAGGGCCGGTGGGGAGAGAAGAAGGAATTGCAGCCTATGCTGTAGTTTTGGTAAGCAAAAAATAAAACTTGGGTTTGATAGTAGAAGTTGAATTTACTTAAACTTATACCCTAAGAAGGCTGAAAACATGGAAACTGAAACCTTGGAAGTAGAATTACCCATAGACGCGGATATTGTCGCGTTGGATAAGGACGATCGCATAGTCGTGCTAATCGAGGTCAAAATTAATCAAGCTCAAGAAAAGGCAGCCAAACAGAGGATTACCGAGGGCGCGCTCAAACAAATAAAACATTTCCTCTCAAAACTATCCGAAAAAAATGTGGTAATTCCTTATGCTATGATTGTCACTCTGGAAAATATAATCGTTTTTAAATGGGACGGCACTGTTTTGTCTGAAGCTGTTTTATCGTTAAAAACGGCTGACATCCTTCACTATTATGACTCAAAATTAGGCGATCAGCGGATATTTGTGCCATACCTAACTAGGCTGATTGAAGCATGGTTGCGTGACTTAGCTTACAATTGGAAGTCTGAGATTCCACCAGCATCGGAACAGATAGCAGCAATCGGTTTGCTGCCGTTGCTAGCAGGTGGAACAACAAAGTCAGAGGTAAAAATTGGTGGCGATTTTATATATAGAAACTAACTTTTTGATGAGTATTGCTACAGGACGCGATCCTGATGCCAATAACTTGTTACTGAGTGTACCAACATCAGCCCGCATTGCCATACCTGCTATTTGCTGCATGGAAGCTCTCTCGGCTTTAGAAGACGATATCAAGCGCCGCAACCGTTTTGCAGATGAACAGAAAAAACAAATTAGCCAGCTCAAGCGCGATCTTACTTCGCCTTATGCTAAGTCTCTTTTATTCCATGTAGAAGAGTCTTTGAATGAAAATGAAGGATGGCTCAATAATATTAAAGTACGTCTTTTTGATGCTCTTGAATTATTGGCTGACAATGTGGAGATGATGGAACTAACAGCAGATACACTGCGAGAAAGCTTGAATACAGTTTTTCTTGAAGAAGACCCGACAGACAATTTGATTCTCCACTGCATCTTGAATCACGCACAGTTACACGCTAAGGAAGCCAAGGTATTTTTGAGCAATAATACAAAAGAATTTGGTGTACCGGAAGTTCAAGATGCTTTGCGGGAAGTAGGGATAACTAAGTATTTTTCGCGCACTGAAGACTTTCTCGGTTGGTTACAATCTCAGTCATAGTTGCACGCAGGTGGTAAACTTAAAAATTATGAAAATTTCTATGATGCTACATTCAAGACTGCGCTGGCTGGCGATTTTACTGGCGGCAATTGCCACTATAACTCTGTCTGCGTGTACTCCAGCCCGATCGAACTTAGTAAACAGACTCGTCGTTCCCACCCCCAGCGGCCCAGCAACCTTTAACTACCCCCTAAATCAATCTGCATACAGCGTTTTTGGCTATATGTACGAGGGACTGATCACCGAAAACGGCTTGACCTCTGAGTTAGAACCCGGTTTAGCTGAGTCGTGGGAAGTTTCTAAAGATGGCAAAAAGATTGTCTTTACCCTGCGAGAGGGGTTGAAATGGTCGGACGGCGAACCGATGACTACTGATGACATTATCTTTAGCTATGAAAAGATTTATTTCAATGACAAAATTCCTAGCGGTTTGAAAGATATTCTGAGGGTTGGCATCAGCGGTGAATTTCCAAAAGTCAAAAAACTCGACAGTCGCCGCGTAGAATTTTCTGTTGCAGAACCCTTTGCTCCTTTTATTAGATATGCTGGGGGAATCCCAATTTTACCAGCTCATATTTTACAGGAATCTATCGATAATACAGATGCCGATGGCAAGCCTCAATTCTTGACTACTTGGGGCACGGATACTGACCCTAAAAAAATAGTGGGGAATGGTCAATATCGAATGCTGAGCTACACTCCCAATCAGCGCGTGGTTTTGGAAAGAAATCCGTATTTTTGGCGCCAAGATGCTGAGGGAAATGTCCAGCCTTACATCCAGCAAATTGTTTGGCAAATTATCGAAAATACTGACAATCAACTGCTCAATTTTAGATCGGGCGATTTGGATACTCTGAACGTGGAGCCGGAAGTGTTTCCGCTGCTGAAACGGGAGGAAAAACGCGGCCAATATACGGTATTCAACGGCGGCCCGGATACTGGCAGCGTGTTTATGTGTTTCAATCTGAATAAGGGGCGTAATGCTCAAGATCAGCCGTTTGTAGACCCGGTTAAGTCTCGCTGGTTCGCGAGTAAAGAATTTCGGCAGGCGATCGCCTACGGCATCAATCGATCCGCTATGACTAACAATATTTATCGCGGACTTGGCGCGCCGCTGCATTCCCCAATTCCGGCCCAAAGCCCGTTCTACCTGGCCCCAGAACAGGGATTGACAACTTACAGTTACGATCGGCAAAAAGCGAAAGAGTTACTGTTAAGTGCTGGTTTCAAGTATAATAGTAACGACGAATTGTTGGATGCTGAAGGCAACAAGGTGCGATTTACTTTGTTGATGGCTGCGGGTAAAAAAGTTCGGGAACAAATGGCAACGCAAATTAAGCAAGACTTGGGCAAACTCGGGATGCAAATTGATACGCAGTTCCTGAGTTTTAACACTTATGTGGAAAAGCTGCGCCTGACGCGGAATTGGGATACTTACCTCGGCGGTTTTACGGGAGGTACTGAACCGCACAGCGGCTACAATATTTGGTCTGTTAACGGCACACTGCACAGTTTCAATCAGGGCCCGCAAGCCGGAGAACCGCCGATTAAGGGTTGGAAAGTTGACGACTGGGAGCAGAAAATCGATGACCTTTACGTGAAAGCTTCCCAGGAGCTTGATGAGGCGAAGCGCAAGGAAATTTATGGGGAGACGCAGCGGATTATAGCAGAACAAGTGCCGTTTATCTATATGGTGAATCCGCTGACTTTTGAGGCGGTGCGCGATCGCGTTTCGGGAATTCGCTACAGTGCCCTCGGCGGTGCTTTCTGGAATTTGTACGAGTTGAAAATAACAGAATAGTCAGCAGTTATTAGTAATTAGTCAGTCATTAATTAATGGAACCTAAAATTTTACAGAAGTTACTCGAATCTGTGGCTGCCGGCGATATTAGCCCGATCGCCGCTTTGGATAAATTAAAGCATTTTGACTTTGAACAAGTCGGCGATTTTGCCAAAATTGACCACCACCGCACTTTAAGAACGGGTTTTCCTGAAGTAATTTGGGGCCCGGGGAAAACGCCCGACCAAATTGTTGAGATTATCGAGGCGATGCGCGGGCGAAATTCTGCGGTGATGGCGACACGAATCGAACCGGAAGTTTTCGAGCAATTGCAACAAAAAATACCCGATTTGTGCTACTACCAAAAGGCTCGAATTTGTGCCATTTCTCCTAATTCCTCAACTCCCCAGCATCCGGGTACTGTGACTATTATCAGTGCGGGAACGGCGGATTTGGCTGTAGCGGAAGAGGCGGCAATTACTGCGGAACTTTGCGGTTTTCAGGTGCGACGTTTGTGGGATGTCGGAGTTGCCGGCATTCACCGCTTGCTGAGTAACCGGCACGTGATTGCTGGTGCTGATGTGTTGATTGCGGTTGCGGGCATGGAAGGCGCTTTGGCGAGTGTGGTTGCGGGTTTGGCAGATTGTCCGGTGATTGCTGTGCCGACAAGTGTGGGTTACGGCGCGAGTTTTGGCGGGATTGCTCCTCTTTTAACTATGCTCAATTCTTGTGCGGCTGGTGTGGGTGTGGTGAATATTGATAATGGGTTTGGGGCGGCGATTTTGGCTTGTCAAATTCTGAGAACTGCTGGGAAAGTGGAGAGAAGAAGAGAGGGGGAGAATGGGAGAGAGGGGGAATAGTTAGAAACCCCCTCGATTAGATAAGACTAAGGCCAACTGTCACAGGACGATCGATTTTTAGGGTGCATCTTGCACCATTCTCAAGAACAGGCAAGATGCCTGTTCCACAAAGAGTGAGTTTTCTTGTGGGGTGGGCCGAAGAGCCCGCCCGTAAAAAACCTAAGTCAACTACCCGCCATCAAGCGGAGTACCGCTATGATGGGGGCTTGTATCTGAACTCCACCGCAATTCCGAGAACCTAGATAGGATTTCAGCTTTGGTTTCAACGCTCGACACATTAGGGGATGCTGACAAACTCCCCGTGCTAGTCCAGTCTTGCCGAACTAGCAGCGTTCTCATTGTAATATTTCGCGCACCAACCAAATCAGCGTGTAACGCATGACCGCAGCATTCACAGCGAAATAAGAGTCCTTTGTTAGGTCTATTAGCATCTGAGGTGTGTCCACATTTAGGACAACTCTTCGATGTATAATGCGCTGGAACTTTAGTAGCCAGAGAGCCGTTTAGATTAGCCTTGTAGTCGATATAACCGTGCAATTCGGCAAATGACCATTTAGCCTTATTTCTATTAGCTCTACGCTGTTTTTTACTAGCCTTTTTCCCGGACTTAGACTTAGTTCTATCTCGTATTCCGGTCAAGTTCTCTAGTCCAATCAGGCTGTTAGGTTTTGCAATTTCCTTGCTGATTTGGTGGTTCACATCAGCGATAAACCGTCTTTCTCTTCCAGATAAAGCGATTAGTCTTCGCTTTGCCGAACGAGTGTCTTTACGCTGAAGAGTCTGTCTAGCTTTGTGATAGCGGTTGGCTTTGTGTCTAGCGTCTTTTCCTGAGTAGAATTTAGACTTATTTTGTAAGTCTGTTTCCACCGCTAAGTAGCGCATACCCACATCGACACCAGAAACTCTGGTTATTTTTAGTGGATAAATTTCAGGTACTTCTACTTCAATGCTTACCATTAAGTAGTAGACCTTAGAAGAACGCTGATAGACAATTTTAGCGGCTCCTATTTTAGCACCATTGGCAATTAAATCTAGATGCTTATTGTAGCCATCATACGGGACTACTATTCTACCTTGCAGTGTGATAACACTCACTTGCTGCTCGGTCTTAAAAGAGTAGTCCCGCTGATAGTTTAGGGTACAGGTTCGAGAAATATATTTAGGGGGTTTATCTAGCCCTTTATACCGCCTCTTTGTGTAGCCTTTGGCGATAGCATCGTTAGATTGTTTTACTTTAGACCAAAGGGTCTTATAGGTAGCAGATACTTGTCTGGGTACATTGCAAGCCATTTGCGCTCCAAGCCCAAATCGAACTCGCAATTCGTTGTAGACAGCCTTCTGCAACTTAGCGCCATTACTGGTTCTACCCGCTTCAAAAGCGACTTGTGAAGTATAGTTCAAGGCATCCCGGTAAGCTAAAGCAGTCTGAGACACCAAGGCTTTTTGCTCGGTGGTCAGGTTTAGTTTCAGCTTGGCGGTGATTACTTGGGGCATTATCTTCACGAACTCTGATATTATTGTATCTCGTGAAAGCGAGGATGGTGAGGGGCAGAGCAAGATTTGTTCGTTCATCGACCGCCCCCTCACTTTCCGATATCTGAAGATTGTCGGTTTTGTTCGGGGGCGGATCTCTTCACTCACGCGAATTCCTCCCGCCGCTCACCTGAGTACAGGTAGAGCAGGGGACTCCTTCTGTCTCAGTTGAAGATTTCCGGTAGTAGAGCACCTTACTATATATGCCAGTTGCGTCCAGGACGGCCAGACTCGGCGGTTGAAACCGCGTTTACACTTCCCTGTCGTCCCAGCAGAGGGCGACTAAAAAATACAGGAGGTATTATTAAAGCCGGGTTTGATATTACTTGCTTGCCAGCCAAATCGGATAAGCAGAAGAATCCTCAGCTTTTAACTTTTGCGCCTGATAATTCTTGCTAGTCCAACTAGCTACTGTTTGCAGGCTTTCTGTCAAACAACTTTCGCTGCCAAACGCTTCAAATCCCAAAGTCCACCACGCGCTGCCGTTAATGTTCAATTGAGTAAGTTCCACGGTGCAACCTTGGGGAATTGGGGCTTCCACAGGCACAGATATCAGAGAACCAGGGGCCGAAACTTGATAAAGACGCTGCGCTCGCTTTTTCTTGACTGCCACCCACTTTCCTGTCGCCAAAATATCCGTCGGTATCGGCGCCATCGTGTCCGCACAAACCCACTTCAGCCACTTTTCGGCTTGGCCTTCCCAGCGGTTGCCGAACTGCATCGTCCCTAACTCTGCCTGACGCCACTTTACCTCCAAGGTTTTCCCACGAAGCTTCACTCCCAAGTAGTCGCAGCTAGGTACTAACAAATATATGTCTTCCCGTTCTTCGGGAGGCGAAAGATACGCGCCGAGACTCTCGCTTCCAAACCATTGATTGAGCGATTTTGGCAGTGCACCGCTATAAAACCACCGCATTTCCAGACTGGCCCGCATAAATTTTTCCTCCGTTCCACAATTTTCGTCAAACCCAGACTGGATTTGCCACACACCATCGACTTTCGTGCCTCTTCACTCTATCCTCCCCCCTCCGGGGCCCATAGTCTACCCACAGTCATACCATTTTAGATTTTAGATTTTAGATTTTAGATTGGGGAAAGACTGATTGTATAAGGGTTTAGAGCTTGCCTACATTTGCATTTTTTTTTTAACTGGTGTCAGATCGAGGTATTTAAAAAAATTTCTCACAATCCTTTACATATCTTCACAAGTCTGTTACATTTATTTACAGTACACTAAAAACCATTTAGGAAAAAAAAGATGAGTAACAGAGGCTTAATGCTGGACGACCAAGGCAAAATGAACAATTTTGCGATCGAGCCGCAAGTATACGTCGATGACGAACCCCGCACCGGCTTCACTCCCTACGCCGAACGCTTAAACGGCCGCCTTGCCATGATTGGCTTTGTTTCTCTCTTGGCTTTAGAAGTTTCGACCAAGCACGGACTGATTAGCTGGCTGACTCACCTGTAATGATTTTGTTAACAATTAAACTATATGGCTATGGATCGCTGGCGATACACAAACAGCGATCCATAGCTTAACTATTTTGAGGCGCAAGGTTTGATGAGACAATTAAAATTAAATATTTTTGTTTTACCCTACTTGTAAAAAGAATGCTCAAACGAATTGCGGCAATACTTCTGGTGGTTCTAAGCCTCACCTTGACCGGTTGTGTGTCTAAAGTCACTGGACTCAAAAGCTACGTTGATACTGGCGACGGCTATCAATTTCTCTATCCTAACGGCTGGCTGCCGATCGCGGTTTCTAACGGGCCCGATGTGGTGTTGCGCGATTTGATTCAGCAAACTGAGAACGTCAGCGTGGTAATCAGCCCAGTTCCGAAGGACAAAACTCTGGCTGATTTGGGAACACCGACGGATGTGGGATACAAGCTCAGCAAAAGTGCGATCGCCCCGAGTGATTCCGGCCGCGAAGCTGAATTAGTCAATGCTGAATCTCGCGAATCGCGATCTAAAAACTATTACATTTTAGAATATGCCGTCAAGCTTCCAAACCAAGAACGCCACAACTTAGCGAGTGTAGCCGTCAGCCGCGGCAAACTTTTTACTCTTAACGTTTCCACTACCGAAGAACGCTGGCCCAAGGTAAAAGAAGCTTTTGAGAAAGTTGTTAAATCTTTCTCTGTTTATTAGGTTAAAAAGTAGTTGAGAATGGGGAAGAGGGCGCAGGGCGTTGGGGATGGGGAATAGTTGAGTTTACTTTTCTTCCTTCTTCCTTCTTCCTTCTTCCTTCTTCCTTCTTCCTTCTTCCTTCTTCCTTCTTCCTTCTTCCTTCTTAACTTATGAAAATTCCAACTTTTGTATTAGCTTCAGCTTCTCCAGCGCGCCGTCGCCTGCTAGAAAATGCCGGCATTCAAGCTGTGATTTGCCCCAGCGACTTTGATGAAGCGCAAATACAAATGAGGGATGCCAATAAATTAGTGCAGGTTTTAGCAGAGGGAAAAGCTGAGGCTGTAGCTAAGTCTTTACTGGCTAATTCTCACCCGCAAATCCCTAATCCCAAATCTTGTTTGGTTTTGGGATGCGATTCAATTTTGCTCATAGATGGCGAAATTCACGGCAAACCCAAGGATGCGGAAGAAGCAATCTCGCGCTGGCAGAAAATGCGCGGTAAGGTGGGCGAACTGTATACGGGTCATGCTTTAATTGATACTAGATTCGATGACTTTGGTGAGGCCAGGTCGCGATCGCTCATTCGCTGTCAAGTTACAAAAGTTCATTTTGCGGAAGTTACCTCGCGCCAAATAGCGGCTTACGTCGCTACCGGAGAGCCCCTCGCCTGTGCAGGCTGTTTTGCACTCGAAGGTAAAGGCGGCCTTTTTGTCGAAAAAATCGAAGGATGTCACACAAATGTGATTGGTTTGAGCTTACCTCTGCTGCGGCAAATGCTCACCGAAATGGGATATGATGTGGCGGATTTCTGGCAATCTTAAATATTGTTGAATTTATGTCAGGAATCGGGAGGTAGAGCCTCGCTTATATGCCTACCCAGGCAGAGCCTGGGAACGAGGATTGAGAGCCTTGTTGTTGTCGGATGGGCGTTTCGTTTCGTTCCGCCCCTCCGTGCTATGCAGATTAGCCTTGCCCAGCAGTTGGTAATTATCCTAGAGCGATCGTCCCATCCGATACAGATATAAACTGAAGTTGATCCGGGGAAACATCCTTCACCAAACCCAAGATATTGCCACTGCTAGCTTCCCGAATCACCGTCGCCTTAGTATCCAGCAATCTCAACTCCAGAGTTCGAGGCTGTTCCGGAGGAAAAGGGCCGCTGCTATCGTAATCTCTGGCATCAGCAATTGTCAAAAACCTTTCGCTCAAAACAATATCATTTCGCGTCAGTCCTCCCGCCAATCCAATTACATCACCTTGAGCCGGATTGTAATCGAGAATAAAATCTGCAGGCACTTCCTCTACATCAAAATTGCCACTAGGAGATGGTTGAAGCGAACCAATCTCCCCCGAAGTTGCTCCCACTTCTGTGCGGAGGACAAACATATCTGCGCCTTCACTTCCCCAAAGTCTATCAATTCCAGCATCACCGATTAGAGTATCATTTCCACTCTCTCCTACTAAAGCATCATTCCCTTTACCACCGCGAATAAAGTCATTAGCCGTGCCTCCATAAACGTAGTCATCACCTTGATCTCCGCTGACCAAATCGCTGCCGCATTCTCCATAAAGAATGTCCAAATCTTGGCCACCGCGAATAGTATCGCTGCCGCAACCTCCGATTAAAGTATCTCTGCCACTGTTACCGTTCATCAGTTCCGCACCACCGGAACCTCTGACAAAATCGTTACCATCTAAAGCCCGCAAACCTCCGGGAGTATTCCGCAGAATTCCATTTGCTAATTGAAATGCGTCGTCATTGGAAGTTAAGTCAAAAAAGTTGGGGTCGCTGCCTGGATTTGGCAATGGCGCTGTGAGCAATTTGATGTTTGGAGGATCGGCAATAATTGGGTCTGAATTTTCAGCTAATGCTCTAATTTCTCCGAGATTTGTTTCTAACATCTTAAGTTTCTCCTTTTTTGATTGACTTTGTTGATATTCTGATTTTAACAAAGGTTCCAATTAAGAAATATGCGGGAATCTGGGGTTAAAACAATCAAATTATTGTCAAAATTGCCGGAGGTGTTTATTCAACAAGCCAAGCTTATTGACACCAACCTGCTCGTCCCAATCCGCAAATATTTTGAACTGTGTACCAATAATTCTGGGGATCGCGTACTCTATTACCCGTCAGCAGTCAGCGTGGGAAAGCCAACAGACTGCAAAATGTCATGAAACCTTGAGTTAAGTGCGGAATAATTAATATGCTAGACACTGCGATCGAATCTATTCAAGCCAGAGAAATCCTCGACTCCCGCGGCCGCCCCACCATTGAAGCTGAAGTTTACCTAGCTAACGGTGTTGTCGGGCTCGCACAAGTGCCCAGCGGTGCCTCTACAGGCTCTTTTGAAGCCCACGAACTCCGCGATGATGACAAAACCCGTTACGGCGGCAAAGGAGTCCTGAAAGCCGTCGCTAACGTCGAACACAAAATTGCCCCCGCTTTGGCTAATCTGGATGCGATCGACCAAGCACTGGTAGACAAAACCATGATTGACTTGGACGGTTCCCCGAACAAATCCAACCTCGGCGCAAATGCCATTCTCGGAGTCTCCTTAGCCACAGCAAAGGCGGCCGCCGAGACTTTAGGACTCCCCCTTTACCGCTACTTGGGCGGGCCCTTAGCGAACGTTTTGCCCGTACCACTGATGAACGTGATCAACGGGGGTTCTCACGCTAACAATAATGTGGACATTCAAGAATTTATGATTGTCCCTGTGGGCGCGCCATCTTTTAAAGAAGCTTTACGCTGGGGTGCAGAGGTATTTGAATCCTTGAGTAAAGTCTTAAAAGCTGAGGGTTTGCTGACTGGTGTAGGTGATGAAGGCGGTTTTGCGCCTAATCTTAAATCCAATCAAGCAGCTTTGGATTTGTTGATTGCAGCTATTGAAAAAGCTGGCTACAAACCGGGTGAACAAGTTGCTTTGGCTTTGGATGTTGCTGCTAGCGAATTTTACAAAGATGGGCAGTACACTTACGACGGTGTGGCTCATTCGCCTGCAGAATTAATCGATTATTTGGATGGTTTGGCCGGACAATACCCGATTGTTTCCATTGAAGATGGTTTGCATGAAGACGATTGGGACAGTTGGGTAGCGCTGACGCAGAAAATGGGCAGCAAGGTTCAATTGGTTGGTGACGATTTGTTTGTTACTAATCGCACGCGGCTGCAAAAAGGAATTGATTTGAAAGCTAGCAATTCGATTTTGATTAAGCTGAATCAAATTGGTTCTTTGACAGAGACTTTGGATACGATCGACCTGGGCAAACGGAACAGCTATCGATCGATCATCAGCCACCGTTCCGGTGAAACAGAAGATACCACAATTGCCGATTTAGCCGTAGCGACTCGCGCCGGTCAAATCAAGACTGGTTCTTTGTGTCGCAGCGAACGAGTTGCTAAATATAACCGTTTATTGCGGATTGAGGATGAATTGGGCGATCGGGCAATTTATGCTGGGTTGATCGGTTACGGGCCTAAATAACACTTGGTAATCGCTAATCCTCGTTCCCAGGCTCTGCCTGGGGACGCAGATCCGGAGGCTCTGCCTGCAATTTTCCTCGGGTCTTCGAGGCAGAGCCTCTGGATATCGGTTCCCAGGCAGAGCCCGGGAACCAGTTAACCAGTTAAATCTGGATATTACCGCTCCTCAATTAAGGATAGAAAGCCAATTGTGGCAAACCCAAAGTTTCTTCCCAGCCCATCATCAAGTTCATGCACTGGATGCCTTGGCCGGCTTGTCCCTTAATTAAATTGTCGATCGCCGAGAGCACAATCACTCTGTCAGTACGCGGATCGACTTCGATGCCGATATAACAAAGATTTGTGCCGCAAGCCCATTTTGTTTGGGGATAAACTCCAGCCGGCAACACTTTTACCCAAGGACAATTGCGGTAAAAAGCGCTGAAAATCGTGATTAAATCTTCTCGCACCAAACCCGGATCGCGCAAAGTTGCGTAAACAGTCGCCAGAATTCCGCGCACCATCGGAATGAGGTGGGGAGTAAACTGAACTTTAATATCGTGTCCCGCTAAATCGCTGCAAATCTGCTCGATTTCTGGCGTGTGGCGGTGGCGGCCAACGCCGTAAGCGCCCAGAGAACCCTCTGCTTCAGCCAACAAGAGATTAACTTCGGCTTTGCGGCCCCCTCCCGAAGTACCGGATTTGGCGTCGATAATTGCTGTTTCTGGCACAATGAGACCTTGTTTGAGCAAAGGTGCCAGGGCCAATAAACTAGCAGTGACGTAGCAGCCGGCACAGCCTACTAACTGAGCGTCTTTAATTCGATCGCGATACAATTCTGGCAAACCGTAAACAGCCGTTGCAGCCACTTCAGAGTCCGATCGATCGCCGCCGTACCAAGCTTTGTAAGTTTCCAGATTTTCAAATCTGTAATCAGCCGACAAATCCAAGACTTTGCAGCCTTTTTCTATCAGCGTCGGTGCCATTTTGCAAGCTAAACCGTTCGGCAGCGACAGAAACACAACTTCACATTTTGCCGCTATTTTGTCTAGGTCGATCGCCTCGACTGTCAAATCAATGCAGTTAGTCAAATGCGGATAAAGGCTGGAAAAAGGTTTTCCCGCACTGCTATCCCCGCCCAAATAAACTACTTCAGCCGCCGGGTGGTCCGCCAGCAGTCGCACAAGTTGCACGCCGCCGTACCCTGAAGCGCCGATAATTCCTACAGGCACACGTCCAACATCTCCCATTTTCCTTTATCCCCTCAGCCGTTGAAGTCAAAAACGCTTGAACTTTTGCTGCATTGTAGTACCAAACGCCAACTTTGGTGGCAAAGAATTGTGTTGTTTTGTTTTGGAGGTGCATTTTTGTTAATTTTCCGGTGTGTGACCCCGCCCAAAAACGGATACAAAGCCCCAACTCCTTTCCTGGAGAACCCAAAATTTTAGACCAAAGTTCTATCTTCCAGATTCAAAGCTGCAAGTAAATCTAAAATCTAAAATCTAAAATCTAAAATCGACTGACCGATCGCCAAAACCCTAAAATTAACAAACGGATGTGCGATCGTGGTATAAAAAAACTTACTTTAACCCATCCCCAAACCGGAGATTAACATTTTTCCCTCTTGCCTCTTGTCTCTTGCTTCTTCCCTCTTGCTTGTTCCCTCTTCTGTCTTCCCCCTTCCTTCTTCCTACCTATGGGCATAGTTGTAGAAAACGTATCAAAACAGTTTGGCAGTTTCCAAGCACTCGATCGAGTCAGCTTAGAAATTGAATCGGGTTCCCTAGTCGCATTGCTGGGCCCGTCTGGTTCCGGCAAGTCTACACTGCTGCGGTTGATTGCCGGTTTAGAAATGCCCGACTCCGGCAAAATCTGGCTAACAGGCCAAGATGCCACGAATACTAGCGTCCAAGAGCGCAAAATTGGGTTCGTGTTTCAGCACTACGCGCTATTCAAGCACATGACAGTGCGAAAAAACATCGCTTTCGGGATGCAAATTCAGAAAACACCGCCCGCGAAAGTCAAATCGCGGGTAGAAGAATTGTTGAATTTAGTGCAATTGGCAGGATTGGGCGATAGATACCCCTCGCAACTTTCAGGAGGCCAGCGGCAGCGGGTGGCTCTCGCCAGAGCCCTAGCTGTGGAACCGAAAGTGTTACTGCTAGACGAACCTTTTGGAGCTCTCGATGCCAAAGTTCGCAAAGACTTGCGCGCTTGGTTGCGGCGACTGCACGACGAAGTTCACGTTACCACAGTCTTTGTGACGCACGATCAAGAAGAAGCGATGGAAGTTGCCGATCAAATTACAGTAATGAATAAAGGTAAAATCGAACAAGTCGGCACACCAGCAGAAATTTACGACCATCCCGCTAGTGCTTTCGTAATGAGTTTTATCGGTCCCGTCAATGTATTGCCCAGCAGTTCAAGGATGTTTCAAGACAACGGCTTTGACTCAGCCAACCCCGAGATTTTCTTGCGCCCTCACGACGTAGTAATTGAAACTACAGAAAATAGTGCAACAGTGCCTGCCAGAATCAGTCGCTTGATTCATTTGGGATGGGAAATACAGGTAGAATTAACCTTAGATGACGGTCAAGTAGTAAACGCTAATTTGACTAGAGAAAGATTCGATAGCTTGCACTTGCAGCCCCAGCAAAGAGTGTTCGTAAAGCCGAAAGATGCCAAGTCCTTTCCACTTTTTTATTCAATCTGATATCAATTCTGAAAACTAGAGATAAATTTAGATTGGATACGACATTTCAAGGGACACGGCACCGCGCCGTGTCCCTAATCTTTTATACTGACAACTGTCCGCTGACTACTGCGCGCTGAGTTAGTCTTTAATTTTGCTGACAGCTTTTTTGACTTGTTGCTCAAAGGATGTAGCTTCTGTATTGGAAGGATTTTTCATTTTTTCAAGGTCAGCGTCTCCCTGAACTTCATTGGGTCCTTTGCTGGCTTTTTCTTGAGTTTCTTCCAAGGACATTGGTTTTTTCAGTACAATTTCTTGAGATTCTTTTTCAATACCCAAAAGTTTGTCTTCGCCTTTGGTGGGGCTGCTGGTAACGGCAAAAGCGGGGAAAACATTAGAAACAAACATCAAGGCACAAAAACAAACAGCTATTAAAGTGCGAACTACACGCTTGGCAGGGAAGTTAAAGCTGATAAAAGACATACAAAATTTCTCCGTTTTTAGTAGTTTCGATCGCTAAGATTGTTAACAGGCTGAAACTCACTCATATTCTGCACAATCTTTAACTCAAATTTGAGCAAAGCAACCGTTGCTCTCTTTCAAATTGAGCTAACATATAATATTTAGCTGAAAAAGTGGGTATTTGAAATCCTTCTCAGGGAATATTTCTAGATGACTGGCGTCGGTTGCCCCAAGACCTTTATGTAGAAGGCACTTGTGTAGAATCAAAAAAATTGTCTATAAGTGCCTTCGGATGCGCCTCACATAACGGTATCAATCTCAGTAACTGGTTTTATCGTGGGGTGGGGGCGGGTTTATTTAGTCTGTTTGCACAGTGAGAGGGCGCTGGAGCGATCCTGCAGAGCGGTTTGTTGAAAATGTTGCAAGATATGAGATGCGCCCGACTATCCACTGACTAATGACTAATCACTAATGGCTGCTGCTGTCGCACGGGAACTTGACATTTTGCTAGATAAGTTTTAATTTCTCCTACACTGAGTTGCCCGTAATGCAGCAGGGAAGCCAGCAGTGCAGCTTCTGCTTTGCCCTGTGTCACGGCTTCGTAGATGTGGTGGCAGTTGCCGGCGCCGCCGGAAGCAATGACGGGAATTTCGACCATTTCGGCAATGCTTCGAGTTAATTCCAAATCGTAACCGGCTTGAGTGCCGTCCGAGTCCATGCTTGTCACCAGAATTTCGCCGGCGCCGCGCTGTTCGGCTTCTTTGGCCCAGGCGATCGCATCTTTGCCGGTATTTTCTCGCCCTCCGCGCACGTAAACGTCCCAACCAGGATTATCTGCGTCTTGCCGTTTGCGAGCGTCGATCGCCACTACAATGCACTGATTACCAAATCGATCGCTGGCTTTGTCAATTAAACTCGGATCGCGCACCGCCGCCGAATTAATACTCACCTTATCAGCGCCCGCCCTCAATAAACTTTTAATTGTGTCTAAAGATTGGATGCCGCCGCCCACCGTCAAAGGGATAAATACTCGATCGGCCGTTCGGTACACCACATCGATCATAATATTCCGGTCTTCGTGAGTCGCCGTAATGTCCAGAAACACCAACTCGTCAGCACCCGCATCATTGTAAACCTGAGCCATTTCTACCGGATCGCCAGCATCCTTAAGATTGACAAAATTGACACCTTTGACTACGCGACCGGCTTTCACATCCAGACAAGGTAAAATTCTTTTCGCCAACATACAATTCTCTTCCAATTTAACTTACTCGGCGGGAAGTGCCCCGCTATAACTGTACTCTTCTTAGCGGTGGGATGAAAGCCAGGGTGTTTTTTTGCCGTCCTGTTTGTGGTCTGGACTCCTACCTGGAGAACGAGTGGGACAGGCAAGAAATAAGCAATCTCTCAGCTATCACAAGACGGTTACAATAAATAAAATTCGTTTTAAAAATTTGATAAATCATCATAAATGCCCCAACGATTGCGACAAACAAGCAGTCAAAAGCGAGATATAGGGACTAAACCTATGCAGAGCATTCATCAACTTTTTTGAATAACGGGCTTCTTTCCCGAAGTTATAGTTAACGCATGACAAACAATCACTTCAGTACCACAAACAGTACAAATTGTTGGTGAGAAATTTCTCAAGTTTCTAGGAAAGCTGGGGGTTGTTTTTGCTACCAACCACAAATTATAACAACCTAAACCTTAAGCAGCATAAACTATATCGCCAACATCAAGATTCCAATTATCGCCCTAAAGCCCGCCTAGTGCCATAGCTCACGAAAAGATGGCAAACGGTCGTGAGAATTCCCAGGAAGAACTCTCTCCAAAATTGGTGCATAAAAACCAGTAATCGTTGTTGAAAATAGGGCAGTCAATAACTTGGTAATAAATCCCTTGATCGCTAAAGTAATTAGCGATTGCGGATGGTCAAATTTGACCAGAGAAGTGAAAGATAAAGCTGCAATATACTGTAAAACTTCCCTCGAAATTGGTCGGTTTTTCGCACCATCGAGTAAGAGTTGCCACGTAGGTCTGAATCAGGTGGGTAGCCTTGCGTTGGAAGTGCGTAGCTGGACTTGTTCCAACTGCAAAACTAAGCACGATAGAGATGTGAATTCTGCTATCATTATTGGCGATGAAGGGCTTGGATTATTAGCGTTGGGAACTACCACTACTGCCCAGGGGCGGAATGTAAGTTCGATGTTGGGAAGGAAATCTTCGGTACGATCGGCTGTTCCGGTTGAAATGGGAAGCCTACACCATAGGGAGTCGTGGTTGGTGTTGGTAGTTCACAGAACTCTCGATCTGCATACCACCTCACACCCCCTACCCGCGGCTAGCTCTACCGTGTACAGAGAAGTTGCTCGCTGACCCATATTGTAGAAACCCTGTTTCCTAGAATCTTGATTTCTCGTTTTGCCGAATCAATAACTTAAAATTCAGGAAAATAAGCTTCCTTTCTGAGATTCATGCAAAACTTGGGTTTCAGGAATTGTGTTGAAAGATTTTGGACTTGTGGGTACAGGGTAGCTGGCTAGCCAGAGAGCCATTTTCCCAGTTTTTTCTGGTTCATCAAAATAAATAAAAGTTGTCTCCGCTCCGGGGCAGGCAGTATTATCAGGTACAATCTTGGTAGACAGTATGTTTTTACTGGCTGCTTTTGTAGATCGAATCATAAATACCTTCGCTCGCTCGATCGAATTTATGGTTCACAAATCCTGCAGGGGCTAGGTGCATCGACGATGGACTAAAAAATCTAACATCTGAAGTCTCAAATCTCAAATCGGTTAATTTTGTGTCGTTTCTAGGACTGTTGTGACGAGTGCAACCCAATCCACATATGGTACTTCGCACAGAAGGCGGCAATCGCTACTTGCCGCTCTCCGGCAGCAATTGCTGGACAGTAGGGCGGAGCGATGACAATAATTTTGTACTGACAGATCGCTGGATTTCCCGTAATCACGCGATGTTACAGCAAATGGAGACAGGAGAGTTCTACCTGATCGACTTGGGCAGCCGCAATGGTTCCTTTGTCAACGGGCGGCGCGTCAGTATTCCTGTCACTCTCCGAAATGGCGATCGGATTATTTTCGGTCAAACCGAATTGGACTTCTACAACCCAACCGCCGGCCACCGGCACGATCCAATACACGATACAGACTCGGATGATTTTACGGCGACTTTGACGGTACGCAGCCTGATTAGCGTCATGGTAATGGACATCCGAGACTTTACTGTTTTGACTAGGCAGCTAGACGAAACCCTCCTCTCGGAAGTCATCGGCAATTGGTTCCGCAAAGCAGGACAGATCATTCGCGAACACGGCAGTTGGGTGGACAAATACATCGGCGATGCGATCATGGCCGTCTGGTTCCACAAAACCAGCGGTGTCAGCAGCGAGGAAATGATGCGGATTTGCCAAGCTTTGAGCGAACTGCACAAGGCAACAGACGAACTCAGCAGCCGTTACCCCCTGCCTTTTCCTTTGCGAGTCGGGGCTGGCATCAATACCGGTTATGCAATGGTGGGAAATTCTGGCAGCAGCGATCGATCGGACTACACCGCCTTGGGAGATACTGTAAACGCAGCATTTCGCCTGGAGTCTTGCACCAAGCAACTCGGCAAGGATATCGCCGTCGGAGCAACGACCTACCAATACCTGACGCAATTGGGGGCAGAGGGCGCTTTCGAGCCACACACCGTGGCTTTGAAGGGTTACGACACTCCCAGCCTGACTTACGCTGGTACTTATGCTGACTTGAACGCTTTTCTCAAAACGAAAGGAAAGAGTTCTCGATAGCTAGAAAATTGCGTGCAGGGCAAAAATTAACCCTTTAAAATGGCAGTCCGAGTTTTTAATTTGGAGTGCCTTTGATAAACTGGCCTGCGATGCTTAAAAGTCAGTTAATATCATATATCGTCTGCTTTGTCAATACCAAAATGTAAAGTTTATAAAAGCCCTCTACCTATTGCGGATTTATCTGAAAAACTGCATAAGCAAAATGGTAGTCTCTACATAAATGCTGTGTATGAAATTGGGAGACAAAACTTCATGAAACGATTGGGTCGTCTATTGGCAGTATTGGGCTTAGTGCTGGGCTGCTTTGCATGGGCTGGAGACCAAAGCGCGATCGCGGCGTCATTAAGCCGTATCGTCTTGCCATCATCCTCGCTCCTAGCTGTTGAAGCTCCGGCTAGAACCAATCGCGCCGATGAGAAGCTGGCCACAGAATACGGCAAAAAACTTGATTTGAACAACAGCGCCGTCAGGGACTTTCGGGAATTTCGAGGGTTGTATCCCACTTTAGCTCGACTAATTATTAAGAATGCTCCTTACGAAAATGTTGAGGACGTACTCAATATTTCAGACTTGACGGAAGCTCAGAAAAAAGTGCTGCAAGCTAACCTGGACAAATTCACCGTAACTGAGGTTGAATCAGTCTTTATTGAAGGAGACAACAGGTTGAATAATGGTCTGTACGACTAGGTAGCAGCGGGTCTCATTTGAACGCAGAAGTCATTGGGCAGAAGGCATTCGGCAGAAAGAAAAGATTTTTTTTCTATAGGCTGATGACTTCTGCCTTTAATTTCGGGAGACTTACTTTCAACCACCATTGGGCAAAAGCCTGCAAAAATTCCCTAGATTGAAATAAGCGGGTTCCCCAGATTCCTCTGTAGACTCAATTCTTTAATCTAAAATCTAAAATATAAGCTCGATCGACTGACATTAGTTCAAGTCCCCAGATTCATCTGTAGACTCAATTCTAAAATCTAAAATCTAAAATCTAAAATCTAAAATAGACTGGCGGCCGACTTATGACTGACAAATTTGACGTATTGGTAATAGGTGCTGGCGCGGCGGGTTTGTACACAGCACTTTGCCTGCCAGAGCATTTGCACGTGGGCTTGATCAATAAAAATACCCTGCCTGTTTCTGCCAGCGATTGGGCTCAAGGAGGGATTGCCGCAGCGATCGCCCCTGAAGATTCGGCAGCACTGCACATTCAGGATACACTGGCTGCAGGAGCCGGTCTTTGCGATTTGGATGCGGTGAAATTTTTAGTTGAGGAAGCTTCAGCCTGCATTGACTCCCTGGTGAAAATGGGCGTTGCATTCGATCGCACCGGCCCAGATTTAGCCCTCACCCTAGAAGCAGCCCACTCCCGCCGCCGAGTTCTCCACGCCGCCGACACTACGGGCAAAGCCGTGATCAGTACGCTGACAGCAAAAGTATTGAGCCGCAAAAACATTCAACTCGTATCTCCTGCCTTTGCTTTGAGTCTGTGGCTAGACGAAACCGGGCGCTGCCAGGGGATTAGCTCGATTTGTGGCTCACAAGTCAAGTGGCTGCAGGCCAAAGCCGTGGTGCTGGCGACAGGCGGCGGCGGGCAGGTTTTTGCTCAAACGACCAATCCGTCGGTAAGTACCGGGGACGGGGTGGCAATTGCGTGGCGCGCCGGGGCGCTGCTGCGAGACTTAGAATTTGTGCAGTTTCACCCGACGGCGCTGAGCACAGCGGGCGCGCCTCGGTTTCTCATTAGCGAAGCGGTGCGGGGAGAAGGAGCTCATTTGGTTGACAGTAAGGGATATCGCTTTGCTTTTGACTTTCACCCCAGCGGGGAACTCGCGCCTCGGGATGTTGTCAGCCGCGCTATTTTCCGCCACTTGCAGAAGACGGGGGAACCTCATGTTTGGCTGGATTTGCGGCCGATTGCGGTCGATCGACTGCGCTACAGGTTTCCCAATATTATTCAAGTGTGCGCTGATTGGGGAATTGATATTTTTTCCGAACCGGTGCCGGTGACGCCCGCGGCCCATTACTGGATGGGAGGAATTGTCGCTGACAAGTTCAACCAAACATCCATTCCCGGGTTGTACGCGGTGGGAGAAACTGCAAGCACGGGGGTACACGGCGCTAATCGGTTGGCGAGCAATTCGCTGCTGGAATGTCTGGTTTTTGGGGCGCAGATGGGACTTTTGCAGCTAGAAGGTGGAACGCCCGAGGCATTCGCCGATCAGTTTGAGGCGGGGGAAATCTTGGAAAAATCGATTTCTGAAAAGGACATTGAGGCGATCGAAAAGTTGCGGGTCGAATTGCCGAATTTGGTGTGGCAGAGTGCGGGAATTTGCCGGGGACAGCGGGATTTGGAAAGTGCGATCGTCCAACTTGAGATTTGGCGGCAAGAATTTGCTTCGTTACCTTTGAGTCAAACGCTTGATAATTTACGGCCCGGACAAATTATTGATTTTTCCCCTGCTGAGGCGGAAAATAGCTCGATTTTGCGAAATTGGGGAGAAGTGGGGAATTTATTGGATATCGGCTATTTAATTGTCAAAAGTGCTGCGTTTCGCACCGAAAGTCGCGGCGGTCATTACCGAGTGGACTATCCCCTCACCGATCCGGATTGGTGCAGCCATACTTTAATTAACCAATCCAATTGGTACAAATCTCCGCGAATAGAAGATTGAAAATTTATTGAAAATTTGGGGTCAGCGCGTTCCCGTACCGTCACTTTCGGGGTTCCCGTTCGGGGGTGGTTCGTATTCTTTTGGGTCATTTGGAAACCTAGAGGTTTGTGCAACTGTCCAAACTCTCGGGGTCGATGGCGTCGGACTCTCGCCCGT
>JACJNV010000161.1 GCA_014695175.1 Microcoleus sp. FACHB-DQ6
GTAATGCTGAGTGACCGAGATAGTTGAGTATTTCTACTCATGATTGTCTCGGATGATTCACTTTTACCCCCTCAATCCGCCTATGTGCCAGTTGGGGGTGCGGAATGTGGGTACCAAAAGCACGGTGCGGGTGATGTGTAGCACCCTAAGGACGTGATTTGTCGGCTATCGCTGCTTTCCTATAGCCATCGCTCGCGCTCATGAGGGATCTCGCATAATCCCACTCTTAAAAACGCGATCGCCCCAGAGGCTATGTGTCGTTAGTTCAACAAGTAGTAAGAGCCCAAAGCGCTTCTCTAAAGTGTGTAAGAGTCAATAGCTGTACTTGGGAGCGATGGCTACGCCCCCTTCCGACGCATCTATCTAATCGGTTGACATCTGGATTTTGACTCACCCCATCTTCCATCTCGATCGCCGATCGCATCAAACTCAAAATCACCCTCGCACTTTGGGTTTCATCTCGTACCAATCGCTCAACACAACCTTGACATGGAGAAACGCGAAATACTCAGTTAGTTTGCCGGTGCAATGATGGAAGGGTTGTTTGAGTACAAAGTGCAGCCATTGCATTCCGAGATTTTTGGCATGGCGGGCGTGTTGAGGTTTTGGTTTAGGGCTCTTGTGTCACTGTGATGCGAGTATAAGCCTAAAATGATCCAAACCCAGTTGCTGTCTATGGATGAAGCCCGTCGGGATCGACCCACCATCAATTTTGAATATCGATAATTATAAAAAAAAGGCGTTTGTACTTGACAAACGCCTTTTTATAGAATTACAAACGCGGCGTCTTATCTTGTTTAAACGACGCTAACCATTCGCGAATTTGGTCGGCCGCAATCTCGCGCCCGCCCAAACCAAAAGCTAGAGCAATACCAACTGCGATCGCCCCGAGCAGCAGCCCGAAAGCCAAATTCACAATATCGCTGCCAATGCCCATCTGTTGCAGCGCCAAGGCCGAAACAAAGGCAATAATCGCGATCCGAGCCGTTTGGCCCAAAAGCCGCGCTTGGCGAGTTCCAGAACTAGCAATCAAACTAAACGCCAGATTCGCCAAATACAAGCCGATCGCAAATACCACCAAACCGGCCAGCACCCGACCTGCAACCAGGACAATACCGCTAACAATCGCCGTCAGCGCTGGAATCCCGAGCACGTCGGTAGCCGCCACCACAGCAAACAGGATGATGCCCACCTGTACCACAATGCCGACAAATTCCGAAGGCGTGCGAGCCGGAAGTTCCGGTTCCTGAAGAATCGTTGCGTCGGGATCGATCGAACTCGGCGGTAGCCTCAGCGACTGTTTCGGTGGCTGCACTCCCAACCAAGAAAAGACATTGTTGAAGCCAATTCCCGTCAGGATATTAGTCACCAAATCGCTGATCCAGCGGCCCAAAATGTAAGCAACCGCCAGAATTAGCGCTGCTGTAAAAATGTTGGGAAGCGCGCCCAAAATGTCGTTGAGCATCGCGATTGCCGGCTGCGAAATCGCCTGAATGTCCAAAGCGTTGAGAGCTGCGATCGCCGTTGGAATCAAAATCAAAACATAGACGATCGTCCCGACAATCCACGACAGGGATTGTCCGCCCGAAGTCCGGGAAATTCCAAACCGAGCGCCCAAACTGTCCGCCCCAGCAGCAGCCAACAGATTCGTGACAATCCGCCGCACCACCATAGCCAGCAGCCAGCCCACAAACCCAATCAGCACAGCTTCCAGAATTTTCGGAATTGCCGCCAGAATTTGGTTGAGTAAATTATTCACCGGCAGCAGAGCCTGCTGCATTTCCAGTGAGTCGAGAATCAGCGGCAAAAACAGCAGAAAAATGAACCAGTACAGCGCATTCGCCACCGTATCGCTCAGCAGCAAAGGGCGCTCAGTGGACGCAGTGCCCACCTCCTGATTCAAGCGCTCGTCCACGCTAAAAGTCCGCATCGCCCGCGATACGGCCATTTTGGCTACAGTTGCCAACACCCAAGCAATCCCCAACCAAATTAGCGCGCCGGCTAACTTCGGCAAGAAACCGGTAATTTGATTGAGAAAAGTATTGAGGGGTTGGGAGACAGCCGTTAGATTCAGGCGGTTGAAAAAGGCAATGAGGAAAAAGATAAAAATGATCCAGAACACCGCTGTGGAAATCCATTTTTCCACTTGCGGGGCTCCAGCTCCTTCCGGTCGGCCGGTAATCCAAGCCGCCAGCCGATTGTCGAGCGTAGTCTTCTTGAGCAATCCCCCGACTACAGATGAGACGAGGGCTGATACTATCAAGCCAATTAGCAGGATACCGACGGCCCAAAGGAGATTTTCAATGTTTGAGCCCTGAAGGAAATTGTTAATTCCGCGTTCTGCATCTGTCAGGGCATTCCCGGGCTGGGCCTGTGCCAAAATGCGATCGGACAAAGCCGCTATTGGCCCCGATATCGGTTGAGTTATCTCTTGCCAAGTTTCATTCATTTTTTTCTCAGGTTAACGTCAGATTTGACATGGAGAAGACGAAGCTTTAATAATAGTTCCACAAAATCTAGACCTTGCCTAAATTTAATGTTTGTACGCTTTTAATCGTACTGGGTTAACTACAAAACCCTCTATCGAATTAGGGATAAACCCATCTCCGACTGCTTTTCGGCCCATATTCAAAGAACCGTTTACATCGGCATTTATGAAGCGTCCAGTTTTGGTTCTGAACAATCCTCTTTTTACCCTACTGCCAATGTAGTCGGAATGTTGTTGAATTGGTTCCCAATCCAAGGCTGAACATTTGGATGTGTAATTCTCCTCTACTAACACAACTTTAATTCCCGCAATCTGTCCTTTATACTGCAACATTTGCACGAATCGGCGATGGGGAATACAGGCAAAATTTTGATTATTAACCTTGCCAGTCTTAATCCCATCTTTGAAATCCTGGTTCCAGCCTATAACCAGCAAGCCAATTTGATGATTGACGAGTTCTTTAATAATTGCGGAGCTCGTCGTGTGGAAGTAGTAATCCACTTTACAGTTACGCTTGTGCCACAATTTGGCGAGTTTTTTACTGGTTTTTTGGGCTGCGGGCAGCAAGGATTTCAATGCCGATGAAACTTGATTGCAGTATTGGTTGGTTGACTTAACAGCCCGTCCGTCGAAAATTGTCGGTACTAACCCAGGAACATTGTAGGTTAATGTTGCCAGATTGTTTAAGCCTAAATCTATGGCAGCTACTCTCTGATTAACTTGTAAAGGCTGTTCTAACTTTTCATAGAGCACCTCGACAACATAACAACCTACCTTGGGAACAATCCGGATTTCCTGAATCGAGGTGACTTTTGAGGGCAACCAAATATTAGTCCCTGAGGGACGAGCATA
>JACJNV010000162.1 GCA_014695175.1 Microcoleus sp. FACHB-DQ6
GACAACTTTCGATTGAGAATTTGAAATTAGGGATTGAGGAAGGGGAAAATGTGGAGTCTTGTTTCCTGATTTCTTGCTCCTCATTTCCTCTTCCTATTTGCTGGTTATGCTGGCAGTTTGATGGAACACTGACTGCCTATTTGTTCAATTAAGATTTCTTCAATGCGGACGGCGCGCTTAATTTTGACATTCTGAAGATATTGGATCGGGTCGTCGAGATTAAACACAGTGCCGTCAAATAGCTCGATCGTCCGGCGATCTCTGGCGATATCAGGCAAGCCCAATTCGCGCACTGCTTGACCGAAAACATCGGGCCGCAAAACTCGATCGACCACTTCCACCCAGTTTTTCGGGAACGGAATCAGTCCCCAGCGAGCCATCTGCGCCATCACCCACACCATTTCTAGGCGGTCTGGAAAATTGGTTTTGTCAACGTAGAACTGGTTGAAGTTGTAGAGCATTTCGGGTTCTGCCTCCGTACCGGAGTTGTACGGGTCGAGGAACCCCGGACGGATGTCTTTGGGATCGGCGCCGATGTATTGTTCTTGGCTAATCAATGCTAGGACTTCTTCGCGGTTGCGGCGGTCGTCGCAGTAGTCGCAGGCTTCCAAAAGCGCTTTGACGAGGGCGAGGTGGGTTTGAGGATATTTCTGAGCCCAATCTTCGCTAACACCGAGAACTTTTTCGACGTGTCCGGGCAGAATATCGAGGGAACGCGCCATGACAAAACCCGTACCGCTGTTGACTGCGTGGGAGTTCCAGGGGTCGCCTGAGCAGTAGCCGTCAATGTTGCCTGCTTTTAAATTCGATACCATCTGCGGGGGCGGAATCACCGTCAAGCCCACGTCGAGGTCGGGGTCGATGCCGCCCGCGGCCAGCCAGTAGCGGAACAGCAGATTGTGCATGGAGGCCGAGTGTACCATGCCCAAGGTGTGAACTTTATCGGGACTCTTGGCGATCGCAGCTTTGAAATCCTCTAATGTCCGAATGCCTTGTCTGTAAAGGTCTTTGCTGAAAACAATCGAATTGCCGTTGCGGGACAGCGTGAGGGCGCTACAGACGGGCACAGGGGCTTCACCGTCGAGGCCCAACAGCATGGCGATCGGCATTCCTGCGACCATTTGCGCCGCGTCCAGCCGTCCTTCGGCGACTCCTTTGGCGATCGCTTTCCAGCTAGGTTCGCGGCTGAGAGTAACTTCTTCCAAGCCGTGGGCTTTGAAAAATCCTTTTTCTTTAGCTACTACTAAGGGGGCGCAGTCGGTGAGGGGAATAAAGCCGATGTCGAGGTTGATTTTTTCCAGGCCGTTGCGGGCGATGACAGGCGGTTGTTGTTTGGCCCTGCGCTGTTTGACCCGCTTTTGTTGGTTGAGGAAGTAAACCATTTCGTTACGCAGCGCGTAGTAACTCGGATGGTTGACAACTTCCATGCGCTTGCGGGGGCGGGGAATGTTCACTTCGAGGATTTGCCCGATTTGCGCTTCCGGGCCGTTGGTGAGCATCACAATGCGATCGCTCAGCAATAAAGCCTCATCCACGTCGTGAGTTACCATCACGCTGGTGACTTTGCTTTCCTCGCAAATTTTCATCAACTGGTCTTGCAAACCGCCGCGAGTTAAGGCATCGAGGGCGCCGAAGGGTTCGTCTAGCAGCAGCAATTTCGGGCGAATCGCCAGGGCGCGGGCGATCGCAACTCTTTGTTTCATCCCCCCAGAAATTTCGCCCGGGCGTTTGTCGGCGGCGTGCCCGAGTCCGACCAATTTAATGTGGTGTTCGATCACCAACTCGCGATCTTCTTGAGAGTTACCGCTGTAAATTTCCTCTACTGCTAGGGCGATATTTTCGCGCACCGTCAGCCAAGGTAGCAGCGAGTAATTTTGAAACACCACCATTCTGTCCGGGCCTGGATCGCGGACTTCGCGCCCTTCTAAAGTAATCCCGCCCTGACTTGCGTTGTCGAGACCGGCGATGATATTTAGCAGCGTAGATTTGCCGCAGCCCGAGTGTCCGATTAAGGTGATGAATTCTCCCTTTTTAATTTTCAGTTCGATATTTTTAAGAGCGATGTATTGCTCTCCATTGGGCAAGTTAAATACGCGGTCAACGTGGTCTACTTCAACAAATACTGACATGGTAATTTTAGGTTAGTTTGTAATTTGTAGATTAAGTCAATGTAGGGTGCGCCTGGGCGCACCTTACTCTGTTCGCGCTCCGGGTGCGCCGGGCCGCGCACCTTACCTGGTATTAGTCAACAGTCAACTGTTAACAGTTAACCCAATCCTATTTCTGTTCTTCTGGAACTACTTTGGACGCGATGAAACCAACGATTCTGTCTAAAATCAAACCGACGATTCCTACATAAAGCACTGCTAGAATCACTGCACTGAGTCGAGAACTGTTGTAAGAGTCCCAGATAAAGAAGCCGATGCCGACGCCGCCGACTAACATTTCGGCAGCTACGATCGCCAGCCAAGACAAACCGATGCCAATTCTCAAGCCAGTGAAGATGTAAGGAACAGAAGAGGGAAGCAGGATTTTCCAGAAGTATTTTTGGTTGGGGAGGCGCAAGACGCGGGCGACGTTTCTGTAGTCTTGGGGTATTTGTTGAACCCCTACTGTGGTGTTAATTAGAATCGGCCAAATTGCTGTAATTAAGATTACGAAAAGAGCTGAAACTTCGTTAGCTTTCACCCCCATGCCTTCAAAGGGATTGAACTGTTGAAATACAGCCAGGGCGATCGGCAGCCAAGCCAGGGGCGGGATAGTTCTGAATACTTGAAACAGCGGATCTAAAGCATCGAACATTAGGGAGTTTGTGCCGATCAGGATTCCTAAACTGATTCCGAGAACTGCTGCCAAAGTAAAGCCGATCGCCACCCGCTGCAAGCTAGCCAAAATTTGCCAGAACAAGCCTTTGTCTGTACCGCCCTTGTCGTAGAAAGGATTGATAATCAGCTCCCAGCTTTCTTGGACAGCTTTGATTGGCCCCGGCAAGCTGGACTCGGGACTGTTGCAGAGGATTTGCCAGATTATCAGCAGAACTGTAATTGCTACCAGCGGGCGGATGATTTTCCTGCGGTTTTTTTGAACCTGATCCAGAACTAAATTTACTGGATTTTTGCTTTTAGAAACAGCTAGATTTGTTGCCATTTTTGTTTTTGCCGTATTGTGAATAATCGATTATTTGTAGATACTTTGAACAGAGTTCAGCAGGTTTGGTTCATGGAACGAACCCTCCGTTTCACTGGAGCCAACACCATCAATTTTAGGTATTTGTCAACTGTTAACAGTCAACAGTCAACAGTCAACAAACTAATTATGCTTTTTTGATTGCCAGACCCTTCAGATATTCTTCGGGTTTTTCTGGGTCAAACTTCACGCCGTCAAAGAAGGTTTCGACACCGCGAGAAGTGCTAGCAGGAATTTGGGCTGCGGGAACGCCAAGTGCTGTCGCTGCTGCTTTCCAAATATCTTCGCGGTTAACTTTATCAACCGTGGCTTTGATGTCGGTAGTTGCCGGGATATAACCCCAGCGAATATTTTCAGCTAAGAACCAAGCATCGTGACTCTTGTAGGGATAAGAAGCATTATCCGCCCAGAATTTCATCGCCACTGGGCTGGCAGCTTCAATGCGGCCGGTACCGTAGTCAATTTGACCTTTAGAGCGACCGATAATATCTGCTACTGGAACTTTTAACCACTTATCTTGAGAGATGATTTGGCACATCTCATCGTGATTTTCTGCCTTGTCGCACCACTGCTGGGCTTCCAGTACGGCCATTGTAATTGCTTTAGCAGCTTTGGGGTTTTTCTCAACCCAATCTCCTCTTAAAGCTAAAGCTTTTTCTGGGTGGTCTTTCCAAAGTTCTCCGGTTACTAAGGCGGTGTATCCTACCTTTTGAGTAACTAGCTGAGCATTCCAAGGTTCGCCGACGCAAAAAGCTTCCATGCTGCCAGATTTCATGTTCGCTACCATTTGGGGTGGCGGTATGGGAATCACGGAAACATCTGTATCTGGATTAATACCGCCGGCTGCTAGCCAGTAGCGCATCCACAAGTCGTGGGTACCGCCGGGAAAAGTTATAGCAACAGGAAGGTTTTGGCCAAAAGCTGCTTTCAGGGGTGCGCTGTCTGTACCTACTTTTAAATCTAGGTATTTTTTGCTGAGCGAAATTGCCTGACCGTTAGTATTTAACCGCGCCACAAGGTTCATCGGCACTGGCTGATTGCCTTTGGTAATAGTGCCTAATGTCATGTGGTAAGGCATCGGGGATAAAATGTGGGCCCCGTCAATGCCGCCTTTGTCGGAACCGAGTTCTAAGTTGTCGCGAGTAACTGGCCAAGATGCTTGTTTGGTAACTTGTACGTCTTTCATGCCGTACTTGGCAAATAACCCTTTTTCTTGGGCAATGATTAAGGGTGCTGCGTCGGTGAGGGCGATGAATCCGAGTTTGGCTGCGGTAACTTCTGGGGCGTCGGCGGGGTTGATATTGACTGCTGGGGCGGCGCTGGGTGATGGGCCGCCGGCTGCGGGGGTGGCACTTCCGTTAGATGTGGTGGAACTGGAACTGCAACCGTGGGCTAGGAGGGTGCCGGCTGCTGTTGCTCCAGCGGTGATGATGAATTTTCTTCTGGAAAGGTTGCTCATTTGTCTTGAATTGTTGTTGTACTTTGAGATCGTGGAAATGTCAGAGGTGAGATTGATTGGCGACCTTGGCATCGCATCTCACATTGTGAGATTAGGCGTCGATCGACACTCTGCCGAGAGCCCGCGCGCTGCAAGTTAAAATGAACCCTGGTTCTAAGCCGGCGGCAGCGTCGGGGTGGCTGTCGTAGGCGGCAATATTACCTTCTAGGAGTTGCTGCTTGCAAGTGCCACAAACTCCCTTTCGGCAATTGCTGTCAAGTTCGACCCCGGCCCGTTCGGCAACGTCGAGAATGTACTCATCTTCGCTGCAAGCAACTTCTTTGCCCGATCGAGCGAAAATGACAGTAGATGTCTGAGGTTTGGGTGCCTGGGCAGCCTTTTCGCCCTCCTCAACCGTCAATTCCAGTTGCCGGTGCAGCACAGCTACATCCCCTGTAATCTCTTTGGGAACTGCCCCAAACTGCTCGACTAACAGTTGATGCAGCAGCGGTTTGAGGTCTTCGCAAGGGATGCCTTTTTGGACGCAAGTACCCAAATGAGCCTCTTTGCCGACTGTGCCTCCCATGTAAATGTCTACACCTTCGAGGGTTTTGCCGTTCTTGCGAACTTTGGTTCCCATCAAACCGATGTCTGCTACTTGGGGTTGACCGCAGGAATTGGGGCAACCCGTCCAGTGAATTCTCACAGGTTTGGGAAGTGACAGTTCGACATCGAGTTCCTCAATCATTGCCACGGCGCGGCTTTTGGTTTCGATGAGGGCGAAGTTGCAAAACTTGGCGCCGGTGCAGGAAACCAAGGCTCGCATCAGCGGTGCGGGCTCGATGGAAAAACGCTGCAACAGCGGTTCTTTTACCAGCGATTCAATCCGCGAGTCGGGAACGTTGGGAATAATCACGTTTTCTTCCACAGTGAGCCTGAGCTCGCCGCTGCCGTAAACCTCGGCGATTCTGGCCAAATCGAACAAATCCGATGCTTGCAGCCGTCCGACGGGAACGTGCAGCCCTACATAGTTGAGCCCTGATTGTTTTTGGGGGTAGATGCCGATGTGGTCGCGTTTGTCCCAGGTGATTTCATCTTTGAGGGCGGCGGCGGGCAAAGTGCGACCTAATTCTTGTTCGACTGCGGCTCGGAATTGTTCGATTCCGAGTTCGTCAATCAGCCACATCAGCCGTGATTTTTGGCGGTTTGCTCTCGGGCCTCGATCGCGAAACACAGTTAAAATTGCTTTGCACAAATCTACAACGTCGCTGGGACTTGCCCATGCGTTGAGAGGAATTGCAGCTTCGCAGCGTTTGGCGGAGAAGAAACCGCCGACTAAAACGTTAAAGCCGATGTTGCCGTCTTTGTAAGCGGGTACGAAGGCGATGTCGTTGATTTCTGCGTGGACTGAGTTGTCGCGGCAGCCTGCGATCGCAATATTAAACTTTCTCGGCAAATTGGAAAACGCGGGGTTGCCTTCACCGCTGTTCGTAATCATGTCTTGGACTTGGTTCGCCAGTTCCCGCGTATCGATCAGTTCGTCGGCGTCCAAGCCCGCAACTGGGGAACCCGTGATGTTGCGTACATTGTCCATGCCAGACTGGATGCTGGTCATGCCCGCTTCTTTGAGGCGGCGGAAGATGTCGGGTACGTCTTCGATGCGAATTCCGCGCAATTGCAGGTTTTGTCTGGTGGTGATGTCGGCGCTGCCGTCGTCGCCGTAGCGTTGGACGATTTCTGCTAGCGTTCTGGTTTGATTGCTAGTAATGATGCCGTTGGGCAAGCGCAGCCGCATCATGAATTTGCCGGGAGTTACTGGCCGAAAAAAGATGCCGAGCCATTTGAGGCGGTGCTCGCGATCTGTTTCGTCCATTGCTTCCCAGCCAATCTCGGCGAAGTGGTCGAGTTCGGCTGTTAATGCTAAGCCATCTTTTTCGGCTTTGAGTTTTTCAAACTTGTTCAGGCTCGCTTGGGCTTTGGGTTCTATTGTTTGGGTCATCGGTTTACCCTCGCTGCTGGCTTGTGGGGAGGTATTGACTTGGAGCATAAAGTGTGTGTTTCCTGCTAACCTTAGTGACTGTATGAATTTAAAACTGTATATTTAGTTACTAGATCGAATTTCTTTTAAGCATGGTTGGTCTTCTGTACATTTGAGCTTGACAGGGCGCTGGCTCGAACGTTGCCAAACTATTTATGGTTATAGTTGCTACCGATAATTCGGTCGATCGCTGCGTTTCGATGCACCTTTGTTATGAGCTAATGTAAAGCCCACGATTGTAAATATTCGTAGCTATTTTTACAAAATATTGAGTTTTATGAATATTTCGCATACTGCCGATGCGTTTTATACATGGGAAATGGGTAAAGACGCCCACAAAACCGAAAAATCTCTCTAAATCTTTAGATTTAGGAGGGGAGAGGGGGAAATTAGAATATCTAAGATTAATTTGGTGACTGCGATCGCAGAATTAAAACGAGATCGTCACCAAATTAGAGCGGTCGCTGTCACATAATTTGTCTCAAAACATCACGTTGTGTGCTATGCCAGCGTCACTATTAATTTTCGGAGAACGAGAGATGATATAAGCATCGAATTCAGGGAACATCTCATGTTTGTAGTTCAACTTATCCCCGGCGCTATTTCCGAAATGGTTGCCTCTGTTGCGGAGACGGGTTGTTTGACTTTAGCCGATCGCTACGGCTTGATGGCCGCTGTTTTGGATGACTCTCTCGACGAGGAATACAGACATTCGATCAACCGCCTGCTGCGTTCTGTGATTAAGGGAAGAGTCAAGATAGTCAACGAACTGTCGGCGATATATTAACAGCATTTAAAAATTTGATTGATTTATGCACCGCTGCAAGTGCAGAAACCACCAGCCCATTTAGAAGGAACCCACGATGCCTGCAGCGGATGTAGCGCCGGAAGTTTCTTGGGTGTTCTAAAAACTGGCGATCGCTATTGTCGTAGGATTTTTTTTGATTATCCAATTCTCGCTTTGTGCGGCACTTACAGAAAAAGTGCTGATTCACAGTTTTGACAATCTATTGAGAGCCTGTTGGGTGGAACGCTTATGGTAAAATTAGTAAAAGTATGGGTCATCGGCGTTTGAGGAGTTTGAGGAATGAAGTCATCCCAACCAACGTAATTATAATTATTCAACAGCGCTGGAAATGAAAGACAATTTATGAAAATTATTAATCCAACAATCCAAATATTAACATAATCAGGCATCGGCATCTATAACATCACGCACCCAAGTGCCAAAATTCATTGGTAATTAATAAAAAATCAATTAAGTAGGGCTTGCTGGATAAGTGCAGAAAGGTTACACGGCTTGGTTATGCGATCGTCCGATCAAGGAAAGTGTGCAAGATAAACAGGTAAAATAGTACAAAAGCCTTGCATCACCC
>JACJNV010000163.1 GCA_014695175.1 Microcoleus sp. FACHB-DQ6
TACTGTGAATTAGACTCGTCAATTTGTACTATTGTACGGTTGAAAGGTTTAAGGACTGCCGCAAGGACATGGTGCTTAAAGGTCAGTCGATGAATTAAGAATCCCCACGCCTTGAGGCCCGGGAGTGTCAACGAGTAGAGCCTGCATGAGTGCTAGATTCTCTAGGATGCCAATTTCATCTTTGCCAGCGGTAATGGCGATCGACTTTTGGGGATTGCGGTCGGGAATTAGGGCGATCGCATTGTTCGCACGATCGACGAGCCAAGCATTCACTCCCGCGCCGGCGAATTTTTCCATCAACCGCTGGTTAATTTCCGACTCCGCAGCCCTGGGAAAGTGGAGCATTACTAACTCTTCAATTGTTGGGAGCAGCCCATCGAACTCTAACATTTTTCTATTCCGTGTTTTGAAGCGTATTTTGACATATATTAAATCATATTTACTCTCAATTTACTCTTCTTATGAACAAAAAAATAACTTTCTGTAATGATATCTAGCGCTTTCTCAACAAACTCGTAATCAGCCGGACTGGTTGACTAAAAATCTCGCTTTTAGGTTAAATTCGCAGACTTCAACTGGATTTACAAGCCGTGCAAAACGTGAATTATTACCTAGAGGCTTTTCCCTCATCTAAGGTTATTTGAAAATTACAACATATCTCAATCTCTCCCTATGCTTGTCCATAAATTTCAGCAACTCCTGCAGCGCCAAATTCGAGCCAAAAAATTAGGGATTAAATTTAACAGAGTTGCTAGCTTTCAATTGCCCGAACAATTAATTGTGCAAGGAAAACTGCATCGAATAAACGTGCCTTCAGAGAAAGGCATGAACGGAGAATTTATAGAAGTGCTTTTAGACGACTGCTACGGAGTCGAGCAATTATCTGAATCGCTGATGACAATTATTGATATTGGAGCCAATGTTGGTTTATTTCCGATTGCTGCGAGGAACAGGTTTCCCCAGGCCGTAATTCACGCCTACGAACCTAATCCATACCTAGAAAATTACCTCAAACATCAATCTCAAATCGCAAATTTTACATATTTTATGGAAGCAGTAGGAGACCGAGATGGTAAAGTAGTCCTCGACATTCGGGAAGTTTCGGGAAAAACCAGATCGACAGTTAGCGAAAGCGGCGAAATACCAATGGTATCATTTCGCAGGGCGATCGAGCGAATTGGTGGTAGCGTCGATTTAGCCAAAGTAGACTGCGAAGGTGCAGAATGGCTGTTATTTGAAGATCGAGATACTTGGCAACTTGTGCAAAACCTTTCTTTAGAATATCACTTGTGGTCTGGTCACACTCACGCGGAAACCCGACAAATTATTGAAAACTTAGGATTTCGGGTCAGAAAGCAAATACCAATAGATAAATGGTACGGCTTGATTTTAGCATCCCGAACCTGCAACCCTCAAGGATATAGCAGATGTTGAAGAAGGAAGCTCGGCAACAGATTCGCTTTCTTCTGATGTAACGGATGTCAGAAAGAAGGTTAATTCTTCTGGAGTTGTGGTGATAAGTCAAACTAATCAGAAAAGCCAGCTAATAACCCGGTACGAAAATTGTCGAAGTTAGCAAAGCCCTAAGCTGTTGTGCATTTAAATATGGTTTCATTAAAAATGAATTTAGTCAATCAGTAAAAAAAAGCCAGCCAATCATTATCTCAACGAGACGAGCAAATATAAAAATTACAGAAAGCCTTAAAAGAGGAAACAGGATATATTAGAGAAATAATTCTGATTTTATGATTGCTTAATGACGGATAAAATCAAGCTAAAATTGCTGATTTTTTGGGTGGCTCTGTAAATAAGGTGTCTCATTGGTGTATTCAGGGATCTCCAGACCGTCTAGAAACTCCAGCCAGATGTGAGAATGAATGGAAGTCATAGAAAAGCCACAGATAAATAAATAAAAATTTTACGATCAATTATAGACCAAAAACCTCACAATTTAAGATGCGAATTTGAAAGATAAACAGCACAAAGATTAGCAACAAACATCTTTATAAAAGACTACCGATATAAAATTAAGTGAAGCGCCAGTCCGGAGGAGGGGAAAGCAAAAAAATACGTTGACCTTGGGAAAAGGTATCTATTAAAAAATAAAAAAATCCTACCAAACGACAGCCTTTAAACACAATACCTCCAAATATCTAGCTACCCTAAAAAATCAACTTCAGAACGATTAGATATTGAATTGGTGTGACCTTTAACAAAAGGATATATGGCTGATCGACGGTTTACATCAATTGAAGAACTAGAGTATTTATTACATCGCCTCTTAAATGAAGGAGAGTTGATTATTAAATGGGGACGAAAAATCCCAAACAAGGGTAATTATTGTAGCACGGTTTAAATGCACAACAGCTTATCCAACCCATCCTTCTATTTGGGTGGATTTATCCTTGGTTACCAATATTTGCTTATCCTAATTTATTGCTTGGGTTCAACGATTTAATTGATACAATAAATCAATTCCCACCCTTTTATTCTTCTGTTTTATCTAGCTTATTTCTTACTTCTTTAATCCGGAAAGTGACAGAAGAGGGAGATCGGGGTTTGGATCGCGGGCTTACAGTGGCATTTTTTTGGCGGAGTGGTATAACTACTCGGAATCAACAAATATTGCAATTCGTCAAGCGCTAGTGGGAGAGGGTAAATTAGTATTGGGTATAGAAAAATCTACAGGAAGTATCGAAGTGCCTGCCCCATTCGCCTTGCCAGCAGGATCGGGCTGGTAAAGTTGGATACGATCGCGCCCAAGTCGTTTAGCTTGATAAAGCGCTTGGTCGGCTGCGGCAATCAGAATTTCGGCTCCCGATTCAGATGCCGGAACAATACTCGCTACGCCCAGACTCATAGTGACATACGGGCTCACTTGAGAACCAGCGTGAGGAAGCTGCAAAGCTGCGATTTTGACTTTTATGTGTTCGGCTACCATCACCGCGCCTTGAATCGCGGTATTTGGCAAAATAACGGCAAATTCTTCGCCTCCGTAGCGAGCTACTAAATCGGCGGGGCGACTGACTGCATTGCCGATCGCCGCAGCGACTTGCCGCAAACATTCGTCTCCCCCTGGGTGCCCGTAGGTATCGTTGTAACTTTTAAAAGAATCAATATCGCAGAGAATCAGGGACAGAGGCGTTTGTTCCCGGGCTTGTCTGCGCCACTCCATTTCTAAATACTGATCGAATCGGCGGCGGTTTGCTAGCTGCGTGAGTTCGTCTAAAGTTGCCAAGCGCTCTAACTTGAGGTTGGCCGCTTGCAACTGCTGGTAGAGTTCTGCTTGCTTGATGGCGATCGCCAACTGCGTGGCCAGAGAAGACAGCAACTCTACTTCCAACTGCATCCACTGCCGGGGACTGCACTGGTGGGCCATCAGCAGCCCCCACAACTCGTCTCCTTGCACTAAAGGCACTACCAAATAAGCTCTCACCGCGAATTGTGCGAGCAAGTCAATTTGATATTGCGGCATATCGGCGGCCAAAACATCGGCGATCGGTCGGATAGCTCGATGTTGGTACGCTTCGATATAGAACTGGTCAAAACAGAAATTTTCCAGGGTTTCCCCCAACATCGGCGGGCAGTTGGGAGCTACAGATTCCACTGTCACCGCCCCCGTCGCCGGGCCGGCGCAGAGACTGGCGGTACAGGGGTTGAAGCGGACGATCATCACTCGATCGGCCTGAAGGAAGTGACGCACTTCTGTCACTGTCGTGCTGAGCACTTCGCCCAAATCCAGAGACTGGCGGATGTGCTGAGTAATCGTCGCCATCAGCAGTTCTCGTTCGTTCTGCTGTCGCAGCGCCTCTTCTGCCCGCTTGTACTCGGTGATATCTTGAGCGGTGCCGAAAATTTGTTTGGGGCAGCCGTCGGCTGTGCGGGCGAAAACTTGGTCGCGGCAGCGAAACCAGCGCCATTCGCCCGATCGATGTTTGAGCCGATACTCCAATTCCAAAATATGCCCGTCTTGGGTCGAGGGAAATTTTTGCTGGTGGGCTTTGAGCCTGGGCAAATCTTCTGGGTACACCAAACTGGAATATAAAGCAGTTTGCATCTGTAAAATTTCTTGGGGAGTGTAACCCAGCAATTTAGAAGCTTGACCGTTGACGTAAACGTTGCGCTGTTCGGTCAAATCGTAGATGTACAGCAAATAAGGCGCCGCGTCAGCAATCTGCTGGATGAAATGCTGGCTCGATCGCAATTCTTCCTCCACCCGCTGACGCACTTGCACTTCTTCCAAAGCTTGATCCCGCATTGTGCGGTAAGCTTGGATGCGGTGGGTGAGATCGGTCACGTCTTGAATCACCAGCAGCGCGTAAAACGATGGGGAATTGACCCCCGGCCATATTGATGACGAAGCTGAGGGTGCAGATTCCCTAGACAAAAAAGCACTTCTTGGTGAGCCGACTCCGACAGTACCGTCTGATTCCAACTCAAGAGTACGGAGAACCCAGTCTCTAATTTCCTGTTCTTCTATGCCAGCCTCTTGGGCCGGCACAGCAGTCACAGTAGTTTGCTGAATTCGCTGCTGACCGTCTTGCCAAGTTGCCGGAATCAGGTGTTTGTGAATTTGAGAAGAAAAAATTGTTGGCGGGCCTCCTGCAAAGATTTGCTTGAAGCGAGTGGCATACTTTAACTGACTCAGGTGAGGAAAATGGGTTGTGATCTTTGTTCCCAATATTTGGCTGCGGGGAATTTTAGTCCACTCTTCCAGACAAGTGTTCCAAAACAGCACCACAAAATCATCTTGCAGCAAGCAGGCGCCGACTGGTACGCTGTCGAGAACCCCAAACTTTTCCTTAATACTTTTGCTCTCCTCAATCATAGACCCCCGGCAAGTTGATTGATAGCAGTCAACAAGGTGTCAAAGGAATTAACATTGAAAATAAGAATGATATCTCCTTCAATGTGAAGCCTTTCAATCATGAAACTGGTCTGGGCTAATAAAACAACTGTATCAGTAGCTAAACCGCCAGATATCAGCAAATTAGCAATCGTCCCTTCGCTATAAGTGGGAATTGAGTAGTTCAGGCGCTGCTGAAGTACGTTGCTGATTGCACCCATGACCCCATTAATTACAATATTTCCCACTTCACTCAGCGTACCAATTTTGACTGAATCGAGATCGTGAGTTCCAACTTCTTCCCCTGTAAGCATTGTCACCAGCAGGGCAGCGCTGTTGGTGGGAAAGACTAGCTGGGCAATGCCTCCAAAGGAGCCTGTGAATTTGAGCTGGACAGCGGCTATTTGCTCGCCGTTGAGGTGTTGCTCTAACTCTTCTTCCACGTCGATGGGAGTCAGGATTTGAAGGTAGGGGATTTGCAAGCGAATCGGGGAGTCGATCATGTCGTTCAAAACCCCTGCGGCTTGACCGATCCCGATGTTGACGAGTTCCTGCAAAGCATCGAGCTGTCGAGTGCTTAATTTCATTGGGCGCTCTCCTCGCTGACAGTGAGAGCTTTTTTGATCCACCCGATTAGTTCGTCTGAGTTGGGCATTTTGTGAATGACTGCCATGGCTCCGAGTTCCATGCACTCGGAGCGGGTGCTTGCTTGGATGTCTGCGGTAATTACGATCACTGGAATTTTATATCCTCGATCGCGCATGGCTTGCAGGACTTCCCGACCTTCCATTTCTGGCATCAGCAGATCTAAGAGCATACAGTTTGGGGTTTTAGTGCCGAGCTGTTCTAGAGCTTCTGGGCCGCTGGATGCTTCCCAAGTCTCGTATCCTTCTGCTCGCAAGATTTTGCAGATCACCCTGCGAGTCAACCACGAATCTTCGACAACGAGAATTGATGTCACTACGTTCTCCTCCTTCTATTTTTTAGAACTGACCGGCGTTGCAGGTACTGCTTTTATCTTGACAGTAATTTAAAGTGCTGGGACGGTGTGCGATCGAGCTTCACTTGGAATTCCTGTTCTTAAAAACTAACGCATTAATGTGTTGGATAGTTTAGTATCTTGGACTATGTGAAGAAAAAACCCGGTTTCTGAATGAAACCAGGTTTGCGGGATCTCTATTGCTCCTAACATGGGCGCTCAATTATAGATTACCAAACGCTTCCGGAGCGACTCTACTCGCTGTTTGGCCGTGGTATTGTCTGGATCGCAGGCGAGAGCTTGTTCGTACATTTCCAAGGCTTGAGCTGTTAATTTCTTGCGCTCGTAGGCGTGACCCAGATTATTGAGAGATGTAACGTATCCTGGCTGTAACTTCAGGGCTTCTTTGTAGTGGCGGATGGCGATGTCGTACTGTTCTTGGCCAAAGTGTGCAAAACCGAGGGCGTTGTAAATAACAGCTTGATTTTCTTCGCCTTCTAAGTCTTTGGCTTTCAGGGCTTTTTGAAACAGTACGATCGCCTGGGAGTAAAGTTTCTTATCTAGATAGATACTTCCTAATTCGTAGTATTCCTGTGCTGTTCCTTTTTCTACTGTCAGCTTATTTTCTAAGCGTTCCAGGGACATTTCCAGCTTGCGAGTTTTAAGAATCTGGCGCACCACAAACCAGGAAGTGCTGCCGAGTATAGCGAGCAGGACTGACAGGTAAACAATGAGCAAATTACTATCCATGTTTTTCTTAAAATTAGGTATGTCTGTGGAAGGTTTTATTTATTTTAAGGCGATAGCAATCTCTGATATCTGCCTCTGCAACTGTATAAAAAACAAGGAAATAACGATCGACTGGCCCGATCGCGATTTCTGAAAAAGCAAGAGTCCAGAAGTAAGAACAAAGAAGGAAAGTTGGTCTCAACCTCCTAAATTTATCAGGAGTTTTCCTTCTCTGGCAGACCGTTAAATCTTTCTTACTTCTGCTTTCTGCCTTCTGAAAATCAAGCGAACTTTCAGCCTCCGGCTCGATTAGCCATTTCCACGACTTTACCGAATGTTGCGGGGTCAATAATCGCCATTTGTGCCAGCATTTTGCGATTAATTTCGATGTTGGCTTTTTTCATGTTGCCGATCAGTCTGCTGTAGCTCGTTCCGTGCTGGCGCGATGCAGCATTGATCCGAGCAATCCACAGGCGGCGGAAATCGCGTTTGCGTTTTTTGCGATCGCGATAACCGTTACGCAGGGCTTGCATCACCCGTTGGTTAGCTGTGCGGAACTGTTTCGACTGTGCGCCTCGGAAACCCTTGGCTAATTTGAGAATTTTTTTGCGGCGCGCTCTGGCGACATTACCGCGTTTTACCCGTGTCATCTTTAATTTCCGTTAAACTTTACAAGTATGGAAGCATTAACCGCACGTTAGCATCATTGGTCTCGTCGATGACGACCAGCTTAGATAGACGGCTTTTGCGAGCTGAACTTTTGTGCTGTAGCAAGTGGCTTTTGTAAGCTTTACGGCGCACAATTTTACCGCTGCCGGTCGCTCTAAAGCGCTTTGCGGCTGCTTTGCGAGTTTTGAGTTTTGGCATGAACTGGTGTTATTTGGACACAAGCTTATACCGTATCACGTTTGTGGTACTTTCTGCAAGGGAGATTTGCGGCTTGGGGGCAGCGCTGTATTTGGGGCAATATACATGATGCGCGATCTGGTAATCTTACGGTGGTTTGCAGTTAACATCTAGTATAAAATGTTATACCGCAGTTGCGGTATCATTAAGGATTATCAGCAGGGTTAATATTTGAAAGCTGCTGGTGAGGCACTATATAAATTAAATTGAAGATGCAACATTAATTTTTGGTTATGACGCTTAGAGAGTCAATTGAAAAAATCATTTTGGAATATCCATTGGTCAGTAACGACAACTTCAAGGGACATTCGTTTGCTAGTTATGTCAGAAATATAGTGCCAAAATCAATAAGTGCTTCATTGGAATTACCAGAAATCTATAGCGTAAAAGCTTCAGCAGGTAATGGTTCTTGGGCTAAAGTTCCTTGGATAGCAATATTTAACAAGCTTGTAACTGAGAGTGTCCAGTCGGGGTTTTACTGTGTTTATTTATTTCGCGCGGACTTCTCTGGCGTTTATCTTTCTCTCAATCAAGGAATAGCAGATAAAAGAAATAAGGTAAGGATTCAGGTCTTTGATTGGGGAATAAGAGAAGGGATGAAAAAGTCACAACAATGGGCAGATAGAGCATCACGGAAAAAAGCCATTGCGCTTTTACCTTGAAACCGACAAGTCTGAATCACAGACAACAAATCAGCAGTTTGTTCAAACCGAGACATTGACCGGGAGCCCCCAGATACCTTACGTTTAGTCACGGCTAATCGCAAAGAACGTTCTGCTAAATTATTATCAGGAGGAATGTCCGGATGGTCTAAAAAGTACCACCATTGATCTGCTTTCTCACGCAACGAGCGCAATAACAGTCCAGCAGCATGACCAACATGACCTTGCCAAGTATTTAACAATTTCGCCAACCGGGTCTTAAAGTCCCTCGCCCAAGTCTGATAATCAATCTCTTGGGGGTGTTCCCGCCATTTTCGATGCTGTCGAAATGCCTCATCAATTAATTCCAAAAATGCAGAAGCGACGACACCGTTATTACCGTGGCGTATAAGCAGAACTTTCTTAAAATGTCGCCGTAGATGGGCTAGACATTTTTGTTGCGCTCCCACAATCACACCGTTATATACGCTAAAATCATCGGAACTCAACACACCAGCAAATTCATGCCCCAGCATTGTCTCTAATTCGGCTCTACTGCGAGTGTCTGCGGCATGAAACAGGCAAAAATCTTGACCCGTAGCTGTCCACAACCATTCTTTGACTCCCTTGACACACCACGGAGTTTCATCCACATGGACGTTGGCTTGCAATGGTGCCCATTTCCAGAGTTCTTCAACGGCAGGCTTTACAGCATCAGCTACCCGCGCATTTGTTGCTTGTAAAGTACCGATCCCAATTTCAATTCCACCTAGTTCGCGCAGGAACTCTTGTTGTTTTTCATAGGATATGTGTCCATAATTACCTAACCAGCTCAATAATGCTTGTAGGTCGATGCTTAAGTCTTGTCCTGGAACTATCCCGGATGCTGGTGAGCCGATTACTATTGCTCCACATTCATGACATTGACATTTGACTCGTCGATATTCCACCACTTCAATAGGTAAGGCAACTAAGCAAGCTACCTGCTGCTTGCTATAACCGATCGCATCACTTAATTCAGGGCTACCACAATGCTCGCAAGAGTCAGGAGTGCTGATTTGATATCTATCTACTCGCCCAAATCCTTTTCGGGTTTTGCCGATATGTCCGGGCTGTCCTCCTGGTTTGCGCTTTGGCTCGGACTCTGACTCTTTTGAGTTGTCAACTTTGGCTGTCTCTGATTTCTGTATCAGA
>JACJNV010000164.1 GCA_014695175.1 Microcoleus sp. FACHB-DQ6
ATTCTTGTGGGGATTAGGGGTTGGGCGTCCTGCCCGCCCCAAAAATACAATTTAGATACGGGACAGCTTATTTTAATAAAAAGTATCTGCTGACGTACACTACAAGTTAATTATTAATTTTCAATGGTTCTGACAGTGCTTCAGCCACAGCTTTTAAACTGCTGGAATGCCTCGCCATCATGGCATGGGCGAAAACAGACAATTTTACTTCTTTGGCAGCAGATATTTGGGAACTAGAAGCAGGTACGATGATGAAATCCCACTCTGTCCAAATCGAAGTAAAATTGAGCTTTTCCAACAAGGCAGCATCTCGATTTAAATCTTCCAGAAAAGCACTGCCAGGACGCATTTGAACGCAGCCTTTTCCCCAGAGAGTGTAAGCCATCCAAGTACCGCTGTGAGGAGAAGATATGGCAATAAAGCGCTGCACTCGGTTAATGCCACCTAACCTTTGCAGGTAATAGCGAGTTACTAAACCGCCCATGCTCAATCCTACTATATCTAGATGCTGTTCGGGCGCAAAGGTTTTGTCTATATAATCTGCTATTTGTTGGGCTAATTCGTCTATGCTGGCGTTGCCCCAATGGGGCGAGAGATTGAGGGTGTAGACTGACCATCCCAGTTGGGTGAGGTAGGCAGACATTTTGTGAAAAATTCCCGATTTTCTGAATATTCCGTGAATTAGCAAGACTGGGTTGCGGCTGAAATTGCTATTCATTTTCAATTGGGAATTTTATTGTCAATAGGTGCTTTGAGCTCTTCAACTATTGCGTTAATACTTAGGGGTTCTGTCACCATTTGGCGGTGCAGCAAAACGTTGACTTTAACTTCTTTACCTACTGGCATTTGGGAGCTGTTCGCCGGTACAATCATCATGTCAAATGGCGTCCACATTGATGTAAAGTTTATGCGTTTGAGCATTGTCACATCTTGATTTAAATCGCGCAGCAAGCCACTATCGGGGCGCATATCCAGGTATCCTGGTAGGCGTAGGGAATAGGCGGTGAGGGTGCCGTGGTGGGGGGAAGATAGGGTGATGAAACGCTGTACGCGGTTGATTCCTCCGAGTCGCTGGACGTAGTAGCGACTGACGATGCCGCCCATGCTGTAGCCTACTATGTCTAAAGGCTGTTCTGGATCGAAGGTTTCAGAGATGTAGTCTGCGAGTTGCTTGGCCAGTAAGTCAAGGCCGAGGCTGCCATCGTTGGGGGTGAGGTTGAGGCTGTGGACTGACCATCCGAGTTGAGTGAGGCGGGCGGACATTGTGTTGAAAATAATCTTTGTGTCCCAGATGCCGTGTATGAGGATGACGGGATTGCGATCGAGCGAACTGTTCATTTGAAAAGAAAATTGCTTGGTGATTAAAGCATAAATCACTCCCCTAGGGAGTGTGACCCGTACTAGGACAGCTAGCGAATCGGATCGAGGTACGATCGGCAATGAGTAAGAATCCCTAACAAATTCTGAGATACTTTGTAAATAAGTGCAAAGCGCTGTAAGTATTCATACCTAAAATTTGCTTTGATGAGGTAGCTTAGATATAGGCAAATGTAAATTTTGATGAATAAATGTAGACAAAGGTTGCCCTAGCTCGTAATCTAACTTTGTTGACAAGCTTGTACAAATTTCTCTAAAAGAACAAAAGGAGTAAGTCTAATGTTTGGTTTTATCAAAAATTTCTTCGGCGGTATTTTCGGCTTTTTCGGCAGACTGTTGGGCTTGAAAAAGTCTGAATATTTCCTTGATTTGGGCGAATCGGGAGCGAAGGAACCAGCAAAAGTTGCGCCTGCGAAGGCTGAGCCTGTTGCGATCGCACCGGCAAAAGTTGAGCCTGTTAAGTCTGAGAAGTCTGAGAAGTCTGAGAAGTCTGAACCGGCTAAGAAGGCTAAGGTAGAGAAAAAGTCTCAGAAAGACAAAGAACCAGTCGCTAGCGTTCCTGCTAATACTCCCGAACCTGCGAAGGTACCTGCAGCGGCAGCAACTAACGGGAAAGTGCCGAGTCAAGCTGAACCAAATCGGACTTTTGCTCCTAATAATTTAATGCCGACACCAAATGGAAGTCGTCGGACTCCTGGCCCCAGCATGAACAATTTCCGGGAAATGGCCCGTCAGGTGAAAACGAAATAGGAAATTTGGAATTTATAATAGGGAATTGGGCATGGGATAATTCCCAATGCTGGCGTTAACAAATTAAAAATGGGATTCCTCATTTTTAATTTTAACTCTTTGTTCTATTCCCTATTTTCTGGGTTTCTGAGGAAGGCTAATCCGCTGTATAGCTGAAAAGCTGAGTCCCAAGGAGTTTCGGATTTGCGCTCGACTTCTATATGAGATTCGATCTTGCTCAACATATTAGTGTAATCGAGCACTGTCTCGGCAAAGGGTGTAAATTCTGACCAAACTGTAACGTCAAGCTGGCGATCGAATATTTCCAGTAAGTTATTCCAGTTAATTCGGGTGGTACTTTGAGGAATCTGTTGAGAGTTTTTGACTCTGGATGTTTTGTTTTTCGGGTTCGGTGAAGCGGGGATATCAGCAGAAGCTTTGGTGAAGTCAACTCCTTGTTGAAATTCGTAACTTTGGTCGCAAATTCGCAGAATGCAGTTTCTGCTGGGAATGTGTAAGTCACAGATTTGAGCGTAATCTTGCCTGATTTCTCTGTGGCGAAATTGCTCCTTTCTTCGGTTGGGGGAGTAGTCCATGACTTCGATGAACATGGGCAACAAGCCTTCTACTCTTTGGGTAACTTCTGACCAGTTAAATTCGATCGCACCGAGTCGATCGAGTTGATCTTTGCAAACAACGGCTGGGGAAGAGAGAGACTGGAAGTGCTGCACTCGGAAGATTTGGATTTTTTGAATATCGCTTAGGGTTGCCCAAAATACGGGAATGCCGGCGTTGAGGAGTTCTTGACCGTAAATTCGGAGTTCGGCGATGGGGCCAGTTTTGTAAAGTCTCCAGCCGCGACTTTGGATTTGCATCCGGGTTGTGTAGGCGTCGATTTTAAAGATTCTGCTGATATTTTGAATGGCGGCGGGTTTGTTTTCGGGACTCACGGGTTCGAGGATGAGGAGTCCGGGTTCGAGGTTGCTGGGGTCGTTTTTGGCGGTTTCTATGGCTTGTTGGCGGAGGTTTTGTTGTGCGCTTTCGATCCGTTGAATAGCTTGGCGGGTCTGGGAGACGATTTTGGGGTTGGTGATGTCGCGGAGTATTTGTTTATAGGTTGTTTGGGCTTTTTCGAGGTTGTTGGTGAGTTCGTAGTAGCGGGCGATATAGTATTGTACCCACGGATTTTCGGGGGATTCTTTTTGTAGTTGTTTGATGAGTTGGGCAGCTTGTTTGTAGTCTTTACCCTCTAGGGCGGCGGCTATTTGGTTGATGTCTGTCATGGCGGTTGCGGGAATGGCGTTGTTTCTATCTTGGCTGATGTTTGGTTGGTTCCGCCACTGGTTAACAATTTTGGCTCTTGTGTTAACTTATAGATATGATATGAAACTATGACAATCCTTGAAAAAATACGTGTCAAAATTGTAAAAAATGATTTTGAGCTTTCACAACACGCAGTAAACCAAAGCATAGTTCGCCGTATCAGGGTACAAGAACTCCGGGAAGCAATTATGGCTGGTGAAGTTATCGAAGAGTATCCCGATGACAAATATGGCCCAAGCTGTTTGATTTTCGGCTTCACCCTTTCCAATAGACCTTTGCACGTTCAGTGCAGTTATCCATCTCGTCCTTTGGTAAAAATCATTACTTTATACCAACCAGATCCGAAAATTTGGATTGATTTTAAGTTAAGGATAAATCAAAATGAACAATGATATTTGGCAAGAAACAATGGTGGAACAAAAAGTAAATTATACCCTTGAAATAAATGGTAAGTTTATTATTATTGAAAATGTTCCTGCTAGAGTGTGTTTGGAAACTGGAGAGCGATTTTTTTCACCTGAAACTGTGGAACAGTTGCAGAAGATGATTTGGGAGGATAGAAAGCCTATTAGGGTGATTGAAACACCTGTTTTCGAGTTTGCCTAGCGGTTGGTTTAGATTTAGTTATAAGTGGTTGGAATTAATGCTTAAGCTGTAGGAACCTTTGCTTGTGCGATCGCCTCCTTTAACAACTATTTTATAAGTTCCGTTACTAGGCAATTTTATGGTGAGTTGAGACTCTCGGCGATTCTGGGAGTTACCTGTGGTTTGGGCAATATTTTTGCCACTGGTGTCGAACAGTGTTATGTTGTGGTCGAATGCTCTGCTTTTGAGGTCGATCGTAATAGATTGACCGGCCCGTCCTTGAAATGTGTGTTCACTGGGCTCGCCGTCTTGGAGGGTTCCCCGCTGCTGTAGGATGGAAAGGGAGGTGAGTTTTGGTCGATCGACATTGCTCAATTCTAAGCCGTAATTTGTCACTGGTGATTCGGGGCCGTTTCCTTCTCTGACTGCGATGATAAAGGCTGTTTTGTTGTTGGGGTCTCGGACTATTTTGTCAATAAAATTGACTTGTATTTTTGGTTCATTTATCGGTTTTGGTTGGTAAAAATTTGGTTGTGATCTACAAAGAAGTACGCCTCCATCTAGATAGCGGGCGGCGTAGAACCAGTAGTTTTGACCGTTAGTTGTAAATTCGTTTCTGCTAAAGATAGTAAATCTTTCAAGTTGCGGTAGTTGCTGATTGCGCTGGCAATTTTTATCGAGGTATATTTCGTTGGCTG
>JACJNV010000165.1 GCA_014695175.1 Microcoleus sp. FACHB-DQ6
CGCCAACTCCTCGGTAATTGGCTGATTTCGCACGGCTTTTTCGCTGCCGTAAGACACGATTTCCCCGGTTTTGGGGTGCACCACATCTTTGGCGAACACCCGCCCTAGCAGCCTGTCCTTGAGGGGAATCAGCACTGTTGCTCCGTCCGTCATCGGCCGTACTCGAATTCCCCGCTGAGTGCCGCAGTCCACTTCCCGCACAATTACGTCTTGGGACACATCCACCAAACGGCGAGTCAAATAGCCAGAGTCTGCCGTCCGCAAAGCTGTATCTACCAAGCCTTTGCGCGCGCCGTAGGAAGAGATGATGTATTCGGTGACGGTGAGTCCTTCGCGGAAGTTGGTTTTAATTGGCAAGTCGATGATTTCTCCTTGGGGGTCAGCCATCAATCCGCGCATTCCGACTAGCTGCCGCACTTGAGAAATGTTTCCCCGCGCCCCGGAGAATGCCATCATGTAGACCGAGTTTAGGGGGTCTGTGGCTCGGAAGTTTTTGACTACTTCGTCTTTGAGGTCTTCTGAGGTGCTGTTCCAGGTATCGATTACTTTTTGGAAGCGTTCGACTTCGGTGATTTCGCCTCTGGTGTATTTTTGTTCGGTGATGCGGATTTCTTCTTCGGCGGCATCGAGGAGCGATCGTTTTGACGGGGGCACTTGCAAATCGTCTACGCTAATCGAAACTCCCGCTCGTGTCGCAAAGCGGAAACCCAAGTCTTTGAGTTTATCGGCCATTTGCGCTGTACGGGCCGTTCCGTAGTGCATGAAAGACCAAGAGATTAATTTTTTGAGCTGACCTTTGTCAACAACTCGATTGCGAAAAACTATTTCCTTATTTTCTGTCATTTTTCTGAGTAGTGGTAATTGGTAATTGGTAATTGGTAACTTTTACTGCCGTTCGACTTCGGTTCCCCTGAGCGAATCCGAAGGATTTAGGAACCGCGTAGCCCAAGTATTGGTAATTGGTAATTGGTAATTGGTAAGTAGAGTAGCGGGAAAAAACAACAAGCATTTTGTAGGGTGAGTTTAGCGTATAAGGAAGAGAGCTAAGCTAGGAGATGAATGCACTCACCTGCCCTTCCCATAATATAGTTTACTTGCACCTACCTACTTACTTGGTAATTAGTAACTTTTACTGCCCTTCGACTTCGATTAGGAACCGCGTCTCCGAAGTAGTGGTAAGTAGTAATGGGTAATTTTTCCGTCTTCAATCGCTCTTATTTTTTAGCAATTATTGACAGTTATTACCCATTACCTGTTACCTTTTACCTGTTACCCATTCCCAATTTCTAATTGTTAATTACCGATTCGATCGTTTGGTGATAGATAATCCGGCCCGGAGTAGTGCGAATGAACTGATTGAGCACCTTGCCCTCTCCGTCTTCCCGAACCCGGCGGAACTTGTATTCTTTCGTCACTATACCGTCGGTCGAGCGTTCCACCTTCAGCGGTTCTCCCTCGGGTTCTGCGTTTTCTATGCCGCCTTGAAACCTCACCCACACATAAGAGTGCAAGTCAACGATTCCTTGTTCGTAAGCTACAACCGCGTCGGTGAGGTTGGAGAAATAGTGACCGGCTCCTTTTTGAGCGTCAGGATTTTCGGCTGTCAAGTAATAGCAACCGAGCACCATATCTTGAGAAGGAGTAACGATCGGTCTTCCGGTTGCCGGCGACATAATGTTGTTAGAAGCCAGCATCAGCAAGCGCGCTTCCGCCTGAGATTCCAGAGACAAAGGCACGTGCACTGCCATTTGGTCGCCGTCAAAGTCAGCGTTAAAAGCCGGACAGACTAGCGGGTGAAGCTGAATTGCCCTCCCGTCCACCAAAATCGGCTCAAAGGCTTGAATCCCCAAACGGTGGAGGGTCGGCGCCCGGTTTAGCATTACCGGGTGTCCTTCAATCACCTCCTGAAGCACGTCCCAAACACTGGGATCGTTGCGCTGGATCAGTTTTTTGGCAGCTTTGATGTTGTTGACCAATCCTTGGCGGATCAAGCGGTGGATGACGAAAGGCTGGAAAAGTTCGATCGCCATTTCCCTCGGCAAACCGCACTGATGAATTTTCAGTTTCGGCCCCACCACAATCACCGAACGCCCGGAGTAGTCAACCCGTTTCCCCAGCAAGTTTTGCCGGAAGCGACCTTGTTTCCCTTCAATGATGTCCGACAGCGACTTCAGCGGGCGGTTGTTTGCCCCCACCACCGTCCGGCCCCGGCGACCGTTGTCAATCAGCGCATCCACAGCTTCTTGAAGCATCCGCTTTTCGTTGCGGATGATAATCTCCGGCGCCAGAATTTCTTGCAGTCTCGCCAAGCGGTTATTGCGGTTGATGACTCTCCGATATAGGTCGTTGAGGTCACTGGTTGCAAAACGCCCGCCGTCTAACTGCACCATCGGCCGCAAGTCGGGGGGAATCACCGGAATCACATTGAGCACCATCCAATCGGGATGAGAACCCGTAGCGATGAAGTTGTCAATCACTCGCAAGCGTTTAATCAACTTCGCCCGTTTTTGACCTTTAGCATTAGCAATATCTTCCCGCAGCTTTTCTGCTTCAGTTTCTAGCGGAATGTTTTGCAGCAAAACTTGCAAAGCTTCAGCACCTATGCCTACTTCTACACCTGTGAGTGTGGAATCTTCGCTGTAAAGTTCGTCTTCTATTTCCAGCCAAGCATCTTCCGTGAGCAATTGCTTGTATTGCAGCTTCTCTGCATTACCTGGATTGAGGACAACGTAGGCATTGAAATACACGATTTGTTCGACATCTCGGAGCGGCATATCTAACAGAATTGCCATGTAACTCGGGATGCCTTTGAGATACCAAACGTGAGCTACTGGAGCTGCTAATTTGATAAATCCCATCCGGTGACGGCGGACGCGAGATTCAGTGACTTCAACACCGCATCTCTCGCAAACAATGCCTCTATGGCGAACTCGTTTGTACTTGCCACAATGACATTCCCAATCTTTTGCAGGCCCAAAAATGCGCTCGCAAAACAAGCCATCCATTTCAGGTTTTAACGTGCGATAATTTATGGTCTCCGGTTTTGTCACCTCTCCAGTAATCTGACCGTTGGGTAAAGTTCTCTCTCCCCACTGTCGAATTCTTTCTGGTGAAGCTAACCCAATCTTGACGTAATCAAAGCGTTGTTCTATTTTAGCCATTCTTGACTCCAATTAATAATTTACAGTCGATTATTTGTGGTTGTTTATTTTTTTTTGTTGCTTGTTTCACGGCTTAAATCAATGTTATACTCCTCTATATGTGACGTGGTTTTTAATATCAGAGATGACACTTGACGAGACTCCAAAGTCATCAGCGATTTTAGAGATTGATTCTCTACCTCTAATTCTTTTTCGTACCTCAAGAGCTTGCTCGAAAGTCAATTTGCGATCGAGATACCCACCCATGCGAGGAACTGGAACCTCTTCGCCTGCTTCCTTCCAAGTGACGTGATACTTAATATCGTGTATGGTTTTGCGACCAACACTGTATTCCTGACCTACATCCTTCACTCTCTCACCTGCTGCTAGTTTTTGCCTAATTTCTCGCACCTTTTCCCAGTCTAATTTGGCATTGGAAAGGGGATGACTTTTGCCTTGAGTGCGTCCTTTCTTAGAAGCATCTAATAAATTTTGAGTGCGAGTTCCACCCCAAAGATGTTCTGGATTAATACAACTGGGATTATCGCAGGTATGACAAGCATCCATCGAAGTCGGAACTTCACATCCTAATTTCTCTGCTAAAACAGCACGAGTAACTGATTGGGATTTCCCATTTTTAAAGTACCTGCCATAACCACCTTGACCATCCTTTGCACCTTGAAAAATTATGCAGCCGCTGTCTTGAATTTCTCCTACAAAACCGGGGGGAACTGTAGTGAAGTTATGGGGAATTTTTGCCTGAAGTATCTTAGTAATAGTGTCATACTGTACGCCATACTCTTTTATTAGGTGGCTTTTGATGGTTCCAGCTAAATATTTACGCTGAATTTCCCGCAGTTGTTCGATCGAGAGTTGGCCAATACCCGGAATACTTTTGCGTCTGGGAGTTTTGCGATCGCGCCCCATCATCTGCTGCGTATTCTCAGCCGCAGTTCCAGCTACGAGATGTGCTGGGTTGATGCAGCTTGGATTGTCGCAGATGTGGCACGCAAAATAACCGGAATCTAGAAATCCTGGTATTTTTGATGCGAGCACTAATCGGTGGACTAATACCGTTTTGCCCTCGATCCACTTGCGCCCGTAACCATTTTTCAGCTTGCTCCCTTGCCAGTTAATACAGCCTGTCGCCCGGTCAAATTTTCCTTCTATTCCTGGGACAACTGTTACAATAGTCATGTCAGCGTCTCTCCTCTTAAGAGCGTTGATTCGCCTCACCAGTGTTCGTACCACTGCTGAGGCATTTTAATTTGAGATTGTCGATTAAAGATTAAAGAATTGAATCCGGTCAAAAAATCTTTAATCTTTAATCTTTAATGCCTAATCCTCGTCAAGTTCGTCACGAGAAAGCGATTCGTAAGTAGGCCGGGAGGGCGATCGCTTGCCCCCAGCATCCGCCATCAAATCCACCTCAACGTGTTCGCTGCCCTCGTCGGACGTATTCACCTTGTGCACAGCAATATCCAAGCACAAAGATTGCAACTCCCGCATCAGCACCTTGAAAGATTCCGGCGTACCGGGGCGCGGAATAGCTTTGCCTTTGACGATCGCATTCAGCGCTTCATTCCGTCCCTGCATATCGTCCGACTTCACAGTCAGCAACTCTTGTAAAGTATAAGCTGCGCCGAACGCTTCCAGAGCCCAGACTTCCATTTCTCCGAACCGCTGACCCCCCTGCTGCGCTTTGCCGCCCAAAGGCTGCTGCGTTACCAGCGAGTAAGGGCCTGTGCTGCGGGCGTGGATCTTATCGTCTACCAAGTGCACCAGCTTCAGCATATAGGCGATGCCGACTGTGACGGGGCGATCGAACGGTTCCCCTGTCCGGCCATCGTAGACAATAGTCTTGCCGGGGTGCTTTTCATTAAACACCCAAGGCTTGCCGGTTTTTTCGCGCGCCTCCTGCAGCTTGCCGTGTACGGTTTCCCGCGACTTTTCAGCGCCGTGCATTTCATCAAAAGGCACCATCTTGAACCGCATGGACAGATTTTCGCCCGCCCATCCCAGCAAGCACTCAAAAATCTGACCCACGTTCATCCGCGACGGTACGCCCAAGGGATTGAGCACTATGTCAACCGGAGTCCCGTCGGGCAAATAAGGCATATCCTCCATCGGCAGAATCCGGGACACAATACCCTTATTCCCGTGGCGGCCGGCCATTTTGTCGCCGACTTGAATCTTGCGCTTTTGAGCTACGTAGACGCGGACGACCATGTTGGCGCCCGGGGGCAGTTCGTCGCCCTGTTCGCGGGTAAACACCCGCACGTCCACCACGCGGCCTTTTTCGCCGTTAGGGACGCGGAGGGAATTGTCGCGCACGTCGCGGGCTTTTTCGCCGAAGATTGCCCTCAGCAGTTTTTCTTCCGGCGGTTGGTCGGATTCGCCTTTGGGGGTGACTTTGCCGACTAAGATGTCGCTGGCTTCTACCCAGGCACCTTTGCGGATAATGCCCTGTTCGTCTAGCTGGCGCAGCGCGTCTTCGCCGACGTTAGGAATTTCGCGGGTGATTTCTTCGGGGCCGAGTTTGGTTTGGCGGGCTTCGATTTCGTATTTTTCAATGTGGATCGATGTGTAGATATCTTCGTACACCAAACGCTCGCTGATTAGCATCGCGTCTTCGTAGTTGTAGCCTTCCCAAGGCATATAAGCTACGAGGATGTTGTGACCCAGAGCGAGTTCTGCCCCTTCGGTGGAGGAACCATCGGCGAGAACTTGACCGGCTACGACTCGATCGCCCTCATAAATCAGCGGACGCTGGTTTAAACAAGTATCTTGGTTAGAGCGCTGATATTTTTGCAGTTCGTGTTCGATGCAGCCAGCATATTTTTGCTTCCAAACCGAGGGCTGTTTGACTTTGAGATCGTCGTATTCCTTAATCAGGAAATGTTCTTCGCTGGAATTAGATTCGGCATCCTCAGCTAGGGGTTTGACAATAATCCGGGTAGCGTCGATGTAAATCACCTCGCCGTCGATCCGGGAAACCACAACCATCCCGGAATCTCGGGCCGCCTGAGCTTCCAAACCCGTACCCACGAGCGGCCGTTCTGGTTTCAGTAGCGGCACAGCTTGCCGCTGCATATTCGAGCCCATCAGAGCTCGGTTGGCGTCGTCGTGTTCCAAGAACGGAATCAGCGATGTCGCGACGGAGACGATTTGCACGGGCGAAATCGCCATGTAGTCCACCTGCATCGGAGTGGTGGTAGTAAACTCTTGGCGGTAGCGGACGGCTACGGTTTCGCCTAAGAGGTTGTTGTTTTCGTCGAGGCTGATGTCTCCGGGGGCGACGCGCAAATCGTCTTCTTCATCGGCTGTCATGTAAACTGGGGCTTTGTCGCGCAGCACCCGTCCTTTTTCTACTGGATAGAAAGGAGTTTCGATGAAGCCGTAGGGGTTGACTCGGGCGTGGGTTGCCAAAGAACCGATCAGACCGGCGTTGGGGCCTTCTGGTGTTTCGATCGGGCAAATCCGGCCGTAGTGGGACGGGTGAATGTCCCGCACTGCAAACCCGGCGCGTTCCCGAGTCAGACCTCCAGGGCCCAAGGCGGAAAGCCGACGTTTGTGCGTCAGTTCTGCCAGAGGGTTGGTTTGATCCATGAACTGCGATAGCTGGGAGGAACCGAAGAATTCCTTGATTGCTGCTACCAGCGGTTTGGGGTTGACCAGAGAAGCGGGGCTGAGGGAGTCGGCATCCGAGACGGTCATTCTTTCGCGGATAATCCGTTCTAAGCGGTTGAGGCCGACTCGGACTTGGTTTTGCAGCAGTTCTCCGACACTGCGGACGCGACGGTTGCCTAAGTGGTCGATGTCGTCGGTGGAGCCGATGTCGAATTCGAGGTTAATTAAGTAGTCGATCGCTGTCAAGATATCTTGCGATGTCAGCACCCGCATCGTATCCGGGACTGTCAAGCGCAATTTTTTGTTGAGTTTGTAGCGGCCGACTCGGCCCAAATCGTAGCGTTTGGGGTCGAAAAAGCGCGAGTTGAGGAGCTGTTCGCCCCCCGCGACGGTGGGGGGTTCGCCTGGACGGAGTTTGCGGTAGAGCTCCATCAAAGCTTCTTCTTCGCCGAATTGTCCTTCTTTCTCGATCGTCTTTTGGAAGTATTCCGGGTGCCGCAGGGAGTCGTAGATTTCACCGTCTGTGAGTCCCAAAGCTTTGAGCAGCACCTGGGCTGAGAGTTTGCGGGTTTTGTCGATTCTGACCCAGACTAAATCGTTTTTGTCTGTTTCAAATTTCAGCCAAGCGCCGCGGTTGGGGATCAGGGAGGCGTTGTAGGAACGGCGGCCGTTTTTGTCGGTTTCCGATTTGTAGTACACGCCTGGGGAACGCACGATTTGGTTGACAATCACCCGTTCCGCGCCGTTGATGATGAAAGTGCCGCGCTCGGTCATCAAGGGCAAGTCGCCGATGAAGACTTCTTGTTCTTTGATTTCCCCTGTTTCTTTGTTAATCAGGCGGGTGGGTACATACATTTGCACCGAGTAGGTGCTGTCCCTGCGCTTGGCTTCGTCCACATCATATTTGGGGCGCTTGAGTTTGAAGTCTTTGCCCATGAAGTGGAGTTCCAGCTTCCCCGTGTAGTCTGTAATCGGGGAGAAGCTGTCGAGTTCTTCGATCAGCCCGGCTTCTAGGAACCAGCGAAAACTTGCCCGCTGGATTTCGATCAAATCGGGCAAGGTGAAGGCGAATTCTGTGTAATCTTTAGTGGTCATGGGGGTCCTTTTTCCGCAGTGGCTCTAGCTTTTTACATGGCGCCAAGGCTGGGCTTTTTTACCTTGTTGCGTTTTTTTGATTGATTGTGTGAGAGAATTTATATGATGTTTTCGATCGCCGGCCAACTGCTGCAACGGTTATTTTTGCTGGTGGCTCGCAGTATTTTTGTGCGAATTTTAGTTTCGATCCCGATGCTTTTAGCTCCGATATCGTGGTATCCCGGGGTAAATTCCCTACACTTTTGACTCCTAAAATTGACTTGACAGCTATTGCCAAATTGCTGAGGTTCCAAGTTTCTTCTGATGTGTAAGTTTGAGTGTGTAAGTTTGAGGTATTGCGTGAAGTTTTTGCCGATCCCGAAGGTTAGCGTACTCGCGTTGTGTTGGCATTTCCGGGGCGACATCGCAGTCGCGGATACTAAGCCAACGCCCGATCGGGCGGTTCTTTTTATTATAGGACGCAAATCCGATCGCAGCAGGCAACGCCAAAAGAATCTCCAATAAAGGATGAATCCGGTTTTTCCGGCAGGATAGAAATGGAATTGTCCCGATCGCTGGCTCCTAAATCGACCTGTTTTCCTCGTTTCTCTGTTCTGCTATAACTAAACTGAAAAGCCGAATAGCTGACAGGCATTTTCGGTTGTCTGCTGGGACAAAGTTAAGAGAGAAACTCCTCTCAATTTAGCAACTTGCTCGGCTACGTAGTAGACGTAGGCTGGTTCGTTGCGTTTTCCCCGCTGGGGTACGGGGGCGAGAAAAGGGCAATCTGTCTCGACTAGGATGCGATCGCTATTTACCATACAAGCTGATTCTTGTATTTGCAAGGCTTTTTTAAAGGTTACTGTTCCGCTAAAACTGATGTAGAAACCTAGGTCTAAAAACCACTGGGTTTCTTCGGGCGTGCCTCCCCAGCAGTGCATGACCCCGCGCACTGGCCCGCGTGTCTGCCAAAAGTTCCTCAGCATTTCGGCCATTGGGGCGGCGGCGTCGCGACAGTGGATAATGACTGGTTTGTCAAGTTCCTGGGCGATTTCAAGCTGTGCCTCAAACACTTTAAACTGGTGTTCTCGATCGTCAGCTTTATAAAAGTCCAGTCCGGTTTCGCCGATCGCCACTACCCTAGAGTCCGAATTCGCTAATTCCCTAATCTGGCTCGCCGTCTCGTCTGTCCACTTCTCGGCATCTAGGGGGTGGAGTCCTACCGCAAACGAGACTTCGGCAAACTGATTGGCGATTGCTTGAATGCCGGCAAACTCTTCTGGCTCTACACAAGAATGAACCAGCCGAACTACACCAGCTTCGCGCCAGCGTTCTCGAATGGCTTCTAACTCAGATTTGTAGGTCTCAAAGTTGATATGAACGTGAGTGTCGATGAGCTGCATGGGGGAAGCAGATTAGAGGTGATACGGGAGAGTCCAGGTGGGATAGGGCGAGGGCGAGTGAGAGAGTCTGGGAGTGGGAGTGGCAGAGAGTGCGTGGGAAAAATCTTCCGTCTTCTTTCTTCCTTCTTCCTTCTTCACCCTTGACTTCTTCACCCTTGACTTCTTCCCTCAACATCCATCCCTTCAATCTTGTACACTGCTTCGTTGCCGAACTTTCTGCTTCCTTAAGATGCTACCGATGATTGTTCATGTGGCTTGAGAGTTCTTGCCAAGCGGGACTTTTTGCGAGCGCCGTTGTTGCGGTGAAGTACACCTTTTTTGACAGCTTTGTCAATTTTGCTGTAGGCCTCAGACATTCGCTGCTGGACTTCTTGCATTAATTCCGGGCTGGGAGCTGCGGCGTACTTGTCTACGGCAGCAAAATACTTCTTCATCAAAGTTTTGACCGCTGACTTGTAAGATTTGTTGTACAAGCGGTTACGTTCGGCGATTTTGACTCGTTTGACGGCGGACTTAATATTTGCCATAGTTCAGTTGCTGGAAGTAGGTATTCATTGATACACCCTAGTCTCAAGACAGTCCCAAGACACGGGGATTTTGAAGGACAACCTTTTCGGGATCGATCCGCAAAAAGCTTGATTTTTAAAGGCGGAGTGAGACAGCCAACTTTCCATTAGCTCAGATTGAGCTGAGTCTGTGGCTACTTTTTGGCGACGCCCGCGCAATAATTTTTTATTGACTCATTTAACTGCCTGTTTTTTACCCCTGACAATACCCATAAGGTAGGACATGGGTGTTACAGAGGCGTTTTGCGGTGTTTCCACCGTCACGAGTTAAAGTCACGGTTTCTTGCGCGCAATTTTCAAGTATACAATAATTTGGCGTTTTTTTATAAAAAAATTATCAGGTGTTGGAAAAACTAATATAGCACCTATTCTGCTTAAAATCCAATTCTCTGAAAAATCCAAGTTAAGCTATAACAAAGAATACGGGTTATTTGGGCTTCGGCAAGAAGCACTTACCGAAGGTAGAAGGTAAAAAGCTGAAGGTAGAAGGTAGAAGGTAGAAGACAGCCGGATCTGAAGGTAGAAGGTAGAAGGCAGAATCAAAATTCTCCCGCTCGAACACTCTCCCTCTCGGATATTATCGGGGTCGGACTCTCTCTCCCTCTGCGTTCCAACCCTCTCCCTCCGCAACCGGTTCTCTGGCGGGCAATTCAAGAGAGAAGGTTGTGACTTGTCCTCAGTGTTGCAAAATCCTCGACAGAGATTTAAACGCTGCACTGAAGCCTTGGAAAATGCCGCGACTCTCGCGGTTTAAGCTTGTGGACTGGTGGTGGCCTACTTCTCTAGGAGAACCCCACAAAAATCCCCAATTGTCAAGCAAATGTTAGTGAAGTTATAGACGGCATTCCTAATCTCCATGCTGCGAATCATTACTCAGTGGGTTGAGGCACAAGCTGAACTGCGACGGATCTGCGATCGCACCCATGACGAACTTGTCGTTCACAAAGAAGCCACCGTGCGGGAGGTGCTGCAAGCTGTAAGGCGCAGAGGCGATCAGGCTGTGCTGCACTACACTGCTGAATTTGACCGCATGACCCTAAATGTGGAAGATTTACGGGTGAGCGGCGCCGAATTGGATGCTGCTTACCAGCAGGTGTCGAAAGAATTATTAAATGCCATCCGGCTGGCTTGCAAACAGGTAGAGGCGTTTCACCGACAGCGCGTACCCAAGTCTTGGGTGCAGTTTGGCGATGATGAGATTGTTTTGGGCAAACGCTACACGCCGGTCGATCGAGCGGGAATCTACATTCCTGGCGGTCAGGCGTCCTATCCGAGCTCGGTGATCATGAATGCGGTGCCTGCGAAGGTCGCCAAGGTACCGAGACTGGTGATGTGTACTCCCCCCGGACAGGAGAAGAAAATGAATCCTGCGGTGCTGGTAGCGGCTCAGGAAGCGGGAGTTGATGAGATTTATCGGGTAGGCGGGGCGCAGGCGATCGCGGCTTTGGCCTACGGTACGGAAACTATTCCGAAGGTGGATTTAATTACTGGGCCGGGGAATATTTACGTCACCCTAGCTAAAAAACTGGTTTACGGGACTGTGGGGATCGATTCTCTGGCTGGCCCGTCGGAGGTGCTGATTATTGCGGATGGTTCCGCGAATCCCGTGCACGTGGCTGCGGATATGTTGGCTCAAGCTGAACACGATTCGATGGCGTCGGCAATTTTGCTGACGGCGGATTCGGTGCTGGCGAGGAAAGTGGTGGCTGAGGTAGACAGACAGTTGGCCAATCACCCGCGCCGAACTTTAACAGAAAAGGCGATCGTCAACTATGGTTTAGTCGTAGTAGTTGACTCGCTCAAAGCTGCGGCGGAACTCTCTAACGAGTTTGCCCCGGAACACTTGGAATTGCAAGTTGCAGATCCTTGGGCTTTGCTGGAGCAAATTCGCCACGCGGGGGCGATTTTCTTGGGCTGCTCGACGCCGGAAGCTGTGGGAGACTATTTGGCGGGGCCGAATCACACTTTGCCGACTTCTGGGGCTGCTCGCTATGCGTCGCCGCTGGGTGTCGAAACGTTTATGAAGCATTCGAGTTTGATTCACTATTCACCTGCAGCACTTAAGAAGGTGGGTAGGGCGATTAATGTTTTGGCCGAAGCAGAGGGGCTTCCTTCTCACGCTGATTCGGTGCGGCTGCGGACTGAAAATGAGGGAAAGGGTGAGTTCTAGATGGTAGATTTGAGATGGGTGGTGCTGGTGGGAAATTAAAGATTGTTGCAAGTAGGCAAAAATCTAGAAATCTCAATTTCTGAGAGCTAAAATCTCATATTGAAGTTAATAATTTTTACTGGCCACCAGCTAACTAAAAATTTAATATCTAATATCTGAGATTTGAAAGGGCATGGTATGGAAGACAGTTTTGCTAGCGCTCAGCGATACTCTCTTAGGGCGTCTTGCAGATTCTTTACTTGCTCTGCTGTGAGAAAGTTTTTGAGGGTAATGGCGTCGCTCTTTTTGGATCTAGCTATACTCTTTGTTATGCAACTTAAATGCCGATTAGCTTATTACCTCACCTGCGGAATGAGGGCTACAGAGTGAGTCGGTAAGCGTTCAGGTAAGACCTCAAGAATTATCGGTGCGATCGCGAAGCGTGCCTTAGGCGTTCGCATTACCCAATTCCTTCGGCTCCCGCTTATGCAACCTAACCCGCACACACGCCCCTCACCCCTTTGGCTGGCATCGCTAGGTTGAAAATCACACGGGTGGCGCGGTGCTTGCCGACCGACACGCCGAGAGAAAACTAATCGGGGTCACTGGCATCGGTCATGGCTGTTTGCGATTGGGGAGAGAGTGCCTGCCGCTGACAGCGTTCCCAATAAATTTTAGCGACGCGATCGCCCTGATTCTGACGCCAACACTCGGCAAACAGCCCTGCCGCCTCAGCTAACTTCCCTTCCCAGTAAATTGCCCTAGCTTCTGCAAACAATTCCAGCGTAGCTAACTTGCCCTCTTTAATTTCTGGCGGATCGCAATCAAACACTTCATAAACCGTCACCGCTT
>JACJNV010000166.1 GCA_014695175.1 Microcoleus sp. FACHB-DQ6
ATCGGTCACTCGGGCTGCGGCAAATCAACTTTGCTGAATATGATTGCGGGATTCAACGGGCCGACAAAGGGAGAAGTGGCTCTGCAAGGTTCGCAGATTACTGAACCAGGCCCCGATCGCATGGTGGTGTTTCAAAACTACTCGCTGCTACCGTGGCTGACTGCTACTGAAAACATTCACCTCGGCGTTGAAAATGTTTACCCGGAAAAGTCCGCAGACGAACACAATACGATCGTCAAGGAACACTTGGAATTAGTGGGGCTGACCGAAGCTTGTAACAAAAGACCGGGCCAATTGTCCGGGGGGATGAAACAGCGGGTGGCGATCGCCCGAGCTCTGGCAACTCGTCCCAAACTCTTGATTTTGGACGAACCTTTCGGGGCTCTAGACCCGATTACCAGAGAAGAGTTGCAGGAAGAATTGCTGAAAATTTGGCGGAAGGAAAAAATTACCGTCATTATGATTACTCACGATATTGATGAGGCTTTGTTTTTGGCCGATCGCATCGTGATGATGACCAACGGGCCTGCTGCTTCCATCGGCGAAGATATGCACGTTCCGTTCAGCCGTCCCCGCAACCGGGCGCGGATTATGGAAGACCCGAAATACTACGAACTGCGTAACTTTGCTTTGGAGTTCCTGTTTTCTCGCTACGCGCATCACGAAGGAGATGAAGCAACGGACTCGGAGACAGAAGCCGTCGCGCTACCGATGCCCTTACCTGCTAGCAAAAAGCCTGCGCTTGCGGAGACTGCTAACAGGCCGATCGCACCTGCACCTTTTGTGTCTCACGCGGCCGAAGCCCCAGAAGCTTCGCCGATCAAACGCGGCATCCTGGCAGCCTCGTGGTTCGTAGCAATGGTTACTTTAGCTGCCGTCAATATGTCTGCTATTTCCAGCCAGCTAAAGCAAGCGAAACTAGAAGAAACTGCACCGCAGGCGACGACTGCGGCGGTTGTGAGTTCTCCCCCCAGCCCGCAAATCGCAGCAAGTTCGATCGCACCGACTGCTAGCCCTGCACCCATCGCTGCTTCCAGTCCTGCACCCATCGCTGCTACCAGTCCTGCACCCATCGCTGCTGCCAGCCCTGCACCCATCGCTGCTGCCAGCCCTGCACCCATCGCTGCTGCCAGCCCTGCACCCATCGCTGCTGCTGCTGCTAGTCCTGCACCGAATGCCAGCCCAGCACCCATCGCTGCTGCCAGTCCTGCAGCCATCGCTGCAGCCGCTAACAGCGCGGGCGCGGCAAATGCAGCAACCAGTGCCACATCAGAGATTTCTGACCAAGCCGAACTCGATGCGATCGGAAAGCAGTTGTATGCACAAATCGACCAAAAGTGGAGAACAACTCCGACATTTACCGAAAGCTTGACTTATCGGGTCAAAGTCAAACAAAACGGCGATATCCTACAGTTCGATCCCACAAATAAAGCAGCTAAAGATTTCGTCAAAGAAACTCCTCTGCCGGTTTTGCAAACTCCTGCCGATGCCGCAGCAGGCGCTGAAAAAACTGCTGAGTTCCAAGTAACTTTTAGCCCCACCAACGGTGGCGTATTTGAAGTAAAATCAGGGAAGTAGGCGACAGAATACTCCCGCACTAAATCTCACATTGCTATCAACAACTAAGTTAAAATTAGTACCTGGGCGCTGTTTGAACTAGGCAAAAATTCCTCTTAGCCCCCCTTCTTGGGGGTGACAAGAGTTAGGTTGAAATTTCCTCTGTGTGAGGCAGATTTAGTAGCAGCCAGAAGCTGACTACAAGCGAGAGCAAGCGCGATTTTTAGTAAGATAGCGGGTAATTTTCAATCAGGGTATGATCCGTTTCTGGGAAGTATATATGGGAAAATTTAGTAATGATTGATATGTTATTTGCAGGAGCCCTCAGTTCCGGCTATAATGACAAATTACGAATTACCTATTAGCTTTCAAAAATTAGCATCTAAAATCAACAGATGGAAACTATAAAAACTCTTTGCCCTTACTGCGGTGTAGGTTGCGGTCTAGAAGTTGTTCCCGACAAAAAACAAAGTTGGAAAGTGCGGGGCGATCGCAATCACCCATCAAGTCAGGGCATGGTTTGTATTAAGGGAGCAACCGTAGCAGAGTCCATTCGGAGCGATCGGCTACTGTATCCGATGATGCGAGATACTCTCGACCAACCCTTCCGCCGTGCTAGCTGGGACGAAGCTCTCGATGCAATTGTTAACCGCATCCAAACAATTCGCAGCACCAGCGGCCCGGATGCTTTGTGCGTTTACGGTTCGGGTCAATTCGTTACAGAAGATTATTATGTTGCCCAGAAACTAATGAAAGGTTGTCTGGGTACTAATAATTTTGATGCTAATTCTCGCTTGTGTATGTCTTCAGCAGTCTCTGGCTACGTTCAAAGTTTTGGCTCGGACGGGCCGCCTTGCTGTTACGACGATTTAGAATTAACAGATTGCGCTTTTATTATCGGTAGCAATGCAGCGGAATGCCATCCGATTGTATTCAACCGATTAGCAAAATACCACAAAAAAAATCCCAATGTCAAGATGATTGTGGTAGATCCAAGGCGGACTCCGACTGCTGAAGCGGCGGATTTGCACTTAGCAATTAAACCGGGTACAGATATAGATTTGCTTAACGGAATTGCATATTTGCTGTTACAGAGGCAAGCAATAGATTCTGAGTTTATTGAAGAATGCACGGCGAATTTTTCAGCTTTTGCTGAGGTTATTAGCAGCTACACGCCGGAGTTTGTAGCCTCGCGCTGCGGCATTACTGTCAGCGAGTTAGAAACGGCGGCAAACTACTGGGAACAGTCGCAGAGAGTTTTGTCGCTATGGTCGATGGGAATGAACCAGTCGTCGGAAGGCACGGCAAAGGTGCGATCGCTGATTAATTTGCACTTGATGACCGGTCAAATCGGCAAACCGGGATGCGGCCCGTTTTCCCTCACCGGCCAGCCAAACGCGATGGGAGGGCGGGAAGCCGGAGGACTGTCTCACTTGCTCCCAGGCTACCGATTTGTGAAAAATGCCGAACACAGAACCCAAGTCGAGGAGTTTTGGGGAATCGCACCGGGAAGCATTTCCCCGAATCCGGGCCGCACAGCTTGGGATATGATTGTGGGTTTGGAAACTGGCGAAGTCGAGTTGCTGTGGATTGCAGCTACCAATCCGGTGGTGAGTATGCCGGATTTGGAACGCACTAAAGCCGCTTTGCTGCGATCGCCCTTTACTATTTATCAAGAAGCTTACTATCCCACTGAAACCTCAGCCTACGCTCACATCCTGCTGCCGGCAACGCAGTGGAGCGAAAAAACCGGAGTAATGACGAATTCCGAACGGCGCGTTACCTTTTGTCCCGGTTTCGACACTCCCTCCGGGGAAGCCCGCGACGACTGGAGCATTTTCGCCGAGGTGGGACGGCGGTTGGGTTTTGCCGAACACTTTGCTTTCGAGAACAGTGCGGAGGTTTTTACAGAGTACGCGCAGTTGACGCGCGGCCAGCCTTGCGACATGACCGGTCTGAGCCACGAATACATCCGCCAAGAAGGGCCACAGCAGTGGCCTTGCCGGGAAAACGAGCCTCTGCATCCAGCCCAAGAAGCGAAACGGCTGTATACTGACAGGCGTTTTCACACTCCTGACGCGCGGGCGAGATTTTCGGCCTATCACTCCCGGGGACTGGCAGAACCTCCCGATCCGAATTATCCGTTTGTGTTGACAACAGGGAGACTTTACGGACACTGGCACACGATGACGCGGACGGGTAGAACAGAAAAAATTAATCAATTGCACCCCGATCCGTTTTTGGAAATTCACCCCCGCGATGCTGCCAAATTGCAGATTAAGGAGGGGGATTTGCTGGAAGTTCGATCGCGCCGCGGCAAGGCGCAGTTTCCGGCCAAAGTCACCAAGGCGATCGCCCCGGGTACGCTATTTGTACCCATGCACTGGGGTTCTGTGTGGGCCGAAGGCGCTGAAGCCAATGCTATGACTCATGCTGCAAGCTGTCCAGATTCCAAACAGCCCGAGTTAAAAGCTTGTGCGGTGCAGTTGGTGCTGGTTGGGGCCGAAACTGCGGCGGAAGTTGGATCGGAAGTTGCTGCAGAAGTTGAGGAATTTAATTGGGCAAAATCCACCCTCGCCGTCACTTCTTGAGCTGCCGTCCAACTACGGGATGTTACAACTCACCGAAGAACGAGCGGGAAGCCGCGGGCGATCGACATGGGGAGGAACGTGATTGACGTTCGGCGAACGCTCAGTCAATCGCGCTCAGTCGAACTATTGGAGATTTACTCCAATGATGAATCTGGGATATTGAACAAGACTCTACAATTTTGCACTTTTCCCGACAGGAGTCCGGGGCTTGTATCCGTTTTTGGGGTAACAATGTCTCTCGATCGAGCAATTTTGAACCCGGACATACCCTACACCTAAATCTTAAATCCCAAATCCCAGATCTAAAACCTAAAATCGTTATGCCATTACGCAGCCTAAAAACAGCGTTTCCCCGGCAGAGCCCGGAAACAAAGAAAATTAAATTTATTTATTCTGAGTTGTTCCTTCTTGATGGGGGGTTTTTCCTTCGGGAGAATGTCTTCTGGCGAATGCCTTCTGCCTTCTTTTTAATTAATTGAGTCAGACAATTGCAGTTTGCACCCATAGGTGCTATAATGGTTTTACAAGGCTTTATTTTCGGCAGTACAGTTCGTTCGATCGGCGTTCCTCCGGATTTAAATCTCTACACCCTCTGATTCTGGAGAATGTTCAATGTCAATCTATGTCGGCAATTTATCCTACGAAGTAACGCAGGAGCACCTCAACCAAACTTTTGGAGAGTACGGTACAGTAAAGCGCGTTCAGTTGCCTGCTGACCGGGAAACAGGTCGGATGCGGGGTTTCGCTTTTGTAGAAATGTCTACTGAAGCCGAAGAAGCCGCAGCCATTGAGGCTCTTGACGGTGCTGAGTGGATGGGTCGCGACCTCAAAGTCAACAAAGCAAAACCCCGTGAAGAACGTGGTGGTAATGCTGGTGGTGGTAACTGGGGCAATAACGATCGCGGTGGCAATTCTCGTCGCTACTAAACCACGCGAGCTAAATTTTTAGCTATCTTCTATAGCGCGTCGGAGCAAGCTGGGAGTCAACCATCATTTTCTGTTGAGAATAGATAGTTAGTTCAGTGGTCGTACCGCGCATTAAAATCCTCAAAATATTGCTAGACAATAGTTTGAGGATTTTTTATGGCAAAAATTATTAATCAGGAGTTCGATCGTGTGCGATCGACTCCTCGCTGACACGAAAAAGTATAAAATATAACAGGCAGAGAGAGTCGCCTTCTCCAGTGCGCGGGGGGCCGCGTAAAACCAGGCAATCAGAGAGTTTTGCGCTTGCAAAGCGTACCGAAAAATGACAGAATCATCAAGAATGATGACTAAATCCCTGGTATGCTGAAAAAAATATTTAGGCAAATTGCGAAGTTAAGCAA
>JACJNV010000167.1 GCA_014695175.1 Microcoleus sp. FACHB-DQ6
GTACCAATGCTGTTTGTAAAAGTCGCACTTTGCCAAGTCGGGGATTTATATTTTCGCATGGTGCGAGATCCTTGGCGTTTTCAGAGTCAAAATTTTCCCTAACTAGAAATGTCATGCAGCAGTCCTTAAGGTTAAACTCGATTTTAAATTAAACATTAAATTAACTATCAATGACCGATTATATACCAAATCCGAACCAAGATCCGGAAAATTCGATCGCAAATTCCCCAAATTCTCAAATAAACGATCGTCCAATTAGCGACAATCACGCAAATACTTTGACAGGCGAATCTTTAGTCGATTTGCGCCGCTACGATCAATCAAAGTTCGATCGAGGAAAGCCTAGTTGGGTAATTTTGGTTTGGTGGTTCGTCCAGGCGATCGCATTTCCTCTCACTCCACACCCTTTTAATCGCATCAGAAGGGGGTTGCTGCGGTTATTTGGAGCGAAAATAGGTCAGGGTGTGATCATTCGCCCCACGGCTCGTTTTACCTATCCTTGGAAAATTGCAATCGGAGACTACAGTTGGATCGGAGATGATGTTGTATTGTACAGTCTCGCTCAAATTGCGATCGGCAAACACTGCGTCATTTCTCAAAAAAGCTACCTCTGCACCGGCACTCATGACCCTCAAGACCCAGCCTTTAGCTTAATAACAGCACCTGTAATCATTAATAACGGCGTTTGGATTGCCGCCGACTGCTTCATTGGCCCTGGTGTAGAAATCGGTGCTAACGCTTTAATCGGAGCTCGCAGCAGCGTCTTTAAAAATATGCCTGCAGGCTTTATTTGCACAGGAACACCTTGTCGTCCCCGCTGTCAGCGAGAAATTAACCAAAGTTCGTAAGAGATATTGCACCGGGAAACTAAGCAGCTTTACAAGCTTGCTGGCGAATAGGAATTTCAATGACGAATTCTATTCCCTTTCCTAATCCCGGCTGGCAGTATAATCGGCCCCCATGCTTTTCAACGATAATTTGGTAACTGATAGATAACCCCAACCCAGTTCCTTTACCGATCGGTTTGGTGGTAAAAAAAGGGTCAAATATTTTCGGTTGTAAAGTTTCAACAACTCCTCGACCGTTGTCACTAATATGAATAGCAACCCAATTGTCGTCAATTACTTTTGTAGAAATTTGAATGCGGTTCGGGTGTTGTTTGATTTCTGCAAAGGAACGGTGCTGATTAGATTCATCTAAAGCATCAATGGCATTGGAAATAATATTCATGAACACTTGATTTAATTGTCCGGCATGGCATTCTACTGGGGGAAGCTGACTGTACTTTTTTATTATTTCAATCTCAGGATGCTCGGGTTTTGCTTTTAAACGATGATGCAGGATGGTGAGTGTACTATCAATTCCTTCGTGAATATTTACAGCTTTCACCTCTGCCTCATCTAGGCGAGAAAAGATTCGCATAGACTTGACAATCTCCTGGATGCGCTGCGTTCCTAAGTTGATTGAGTTAAGAACTTTTATAAAATCTTCCTCCACAAAATCCAGTTCTATTTCATCCATTGCTGCTTGAATCCGAGGGGTGGGATTTACATAATCTTCTTGATAGAGGTGTATAATTTTTAGTAAGTTATGAGCGTACTCTTGGGCATAGCCCAGATTGCCAGAGATGAAATTTATAGGGTTGTTTATTTCATGAGCAATCCCAGCCGCCATTTGCCCTAACCCGGACATTTTCTCGCTTTGAATTAACTTAAGTTGCATTTGTTGTAAATCATCATAGGCGTGGCTGACTTCTCTAACTTTTTGCTCCAATAAGGTATTTTTCTCCTCTAATTTCTCTGCGAGAACATGAAGCTTTAAATGCAGCTTGACGCGAGCTAATACTTCCTCTTGTTGGAAGGGTTTGGTAATATAATCTACAGCCCCAAGCTTAAACCCCTCAACTTTATTAGCCGTATCCGAGAGAGCCGTCATAAATATAATGGGAATGTGTTTAGTTTCTGGGTTAGCCTGTAATCGACGACAGGTTTCAAATCCATCAATTTCTGGCATCATGACATCTAGCAAGATTAGATCGGGGAGAGCATATTTGACTCGCTCTAGTGCCATTTTGCCAGATTTGGCAACCCGAACTTCAAATCCTTCTTGGCTTAAGGCATCAGATAAGACACCCAAGTTAGCTGAATTGTCATCAACTATCAGAATCGTACCATTTGGTTGAATGTCTAAATTCATAAACCTTACTTGTAGGACTGAATAAACGTTAAAATCTCTTCGTCTTGAAAGTCCTTTGCCATCTGATTTAATCGGTTAGCAAAAGGAATGTATTTGGGATCTATTTCTTCCAGTAATACCGCCTGCTTAACTATTTCTAGGAAATTTCCTTTCATAGCCAGCTCATATAGAATTTCCATTTCTGTAGCAGGCGGGGCAATTAGCTCGTTGGTGTCTGGGGCGATCGCCAGTGGAGCTTCATTGGCTTCGTAAATCCATTCCAAATCAAGATACTGTTGCAATTTTTGCAGGAGCTCTGTTGCCTGAATAGGTTTGGGAATAAAAGTGTTGCCTCCTGCTTCTAAACTTCTGTATTGATCGGTTTCAAATACGCTGGCAGAAGAGACAATAATGATGATGTCTTTGAAGTTTTCCGATTCTCGAACCCGCTTAATTACCTCGAAGCCATCTAGTTCGGGCATTAGTAAGTCGGTAACGATTAAATCTGGCTGCACCTCTAGAATCTTTTCCCAGCCTTCCTGCCCATCGTCGGCTTCAAACACCTCAAAGCCGATCGGACTGAGCAAATTGCTAATTACCGAACGGTTAGCCCATTTGTCATCAATAACCACAATCTTAGGTTGGCGGTCTTTGATGCCGAGAATCTGCCCGCGATGGTCGATTTGAGATGTTTTCACCCATTCATCCGCTTGAGGTAGATTGACATCAAACCAGAAAATACTGCCAACATTCATCTCACTTTGAACCTGAATGGTACTGCCCATTAGTTCTACAATCCTCTGGCTAATAGCCAGTCCCAATCCCGTGCCTTCCGTCTGCCGTTTGCGATCTCCTACCTGCTCGAAGGGCTGAAAGATAGCTTGGAGTTTATCTTGTGGAATGCCGATACCTGTATCGCGTATTTCAAAGCGAATTTTTTCTTCTGTTGCAAAACTGACTATAAAAGTAACACTGCCCTCATCCGTAAATTTAATAGCGTTGCTTAAAAGATTAATTAACACTTGTCGCAAGCGTTTTTCATCCGCACGAATACCGATCGGGAGTTCGGTGCTTGATGGAAAATGAAACTGAATTCCCTTAAGTTCAGCTCGGATGCGACACATTTCTGCTACACCTTGCAGGAACGCCGGGAAATGAAAATCCGTGGGCATTAGTTCCACTTTCTGTGCTTCAATCTTCGACAAATCGAGAATATCATTGATTAAGGTTAGTAAATGCGAACCGCACTGATAAATAACATCAATGCGCGATCGCTCTTCTTCATTCAAGGCTTTGGAACGCTGAAGAATTTGCGCGTATCCCATGATGCCATTAAGGGGAGTCCGCAACTCGTGGCTCATGTTGGCAAGGAATTCACTTTTAGCTCGACTAGCTGCTTCTGCGGCTTCCCTGGCTTTTGCCTGTACGATTTCTGTTTGTTTGCGATCCTGGATATCGATGCAAGTGCCAACCCACTCCCGGATGCTGCCATCTTCATTTAGAATTGGCACGGCTCTAGCTTGAAAATAACGATAGTTTCCATCCGCTCCGCACATTCGATACTGTATGTCAAACAGGCTTCTCGTTTGCACTGCTTCCATCCACACCTGAACCGTTTGTTCGCGATCGTCGGGGTGGATTGTATCTAACCAGCCAAAATCAACCACCTCAGCTTCGGTTTGTCCGGTGTAAGCTCTCATACTCGGTGAATCCTGGCATCTTCCTTCAGGATCGGTTGTCCAGACAATTTGGGAGATGGCAAGGGTTAGCGAACGATAGCGTTCTTCGCTTTGTTTTATAGCATCTTCGGCTTGTTTGCGATCGTGGATATCGGTGCAAGTGCCAACCCACTCCCGGACGCTGCCATCTTCATTCAGAATTGGCACCGCCCTACCTTGAAAATAACGATAGTTTCCATCCGCTGCGCGCATTCGATACTGTATGTCATAGAGGCTTCTCGTTGGCGCTGCTTCCATCCATACCTGATTTGTTCGTTCGCGATCGTCCGGGTGAATTGCATCTAACCAGCCAAAATCAACCACCTCAGCTTCGGTTTGTCCGGTGTAAGCTCTCCAACTCGGTAGATCCGGGGATCTTCCTTCAGCATCCGCTGTCCAGACAATTTGGGATGTGGCAACTATTAGCGATCGATAGCGTTCTTCGCTTTGTTTGATAGCCTCTTCGGCTTGTTTGCGATCGTGGATATCGCTGCAAGTGCCAACCCACTCCCGGACGCTGCCATCTTCATTCAGAATGGGTACGCCTCTAGCTTGAAAATAACGATAGTTTCCATCTGCTGCGCGGATTCTATATTCTATGTCATACAGGCTGTTCGTTTGCGCTGCTTCCATCCATACCTGAGCGGTGCGTTCGCGATCGTCCGGGTGAATTGCATCTAACCAACCCAAACCAATTACCTCAGCTTCGGTTTGTCCGGTGTAAGCTCTCCAACTCGGTAGATCTGGGGATCTTCCTTCAGCATCCGCTGTCCAGGCAATTTGGGATGTGGCAACTATTAGCGATCGATAGCGTTCTTCGCTTTGTTTGATAGCATCTTCGGCTTGTTTGCGATCGTGGATATCAGTGCAAGTACCAACCCACTCCCGGATGCTGCCATCTTCATTCAGAATTGGCACCCCTCTACCTTGGAAATAGCGATAGTTTCCATCCGCCCCTCGGATTCGATATTCTATGTCATACAGGGTTTTCGTTTGCACTGCTTCCATCCACACCTGATTCGTTCGTTCGCGATCGTCCGGGTGAATTGTATCTAACCAGCCCAAACCAAGCACCTCAGCTACGCTTTGTCCGGTGTAAGCTCTCATACTCGGTAGATCCGGGCATCTTCCTTCAGCATCCGCTGTCCAGACAATTTGGGATGTGGCAACTATTAGCGATCTATAGCGTTCTTCGCTTTGTTTGATAGCCTCTTCCGCTTGTTTGCGATCGTGGATATCGCTGCAAGTGCCAACCCACTCCCGGATGTTGCCATCTTCATCGAGAATTGGTACTCCCCTACCTTGAAAATAACGATAGTTTCCATCCGCTCCCCGGATTCGATATTCTATGTCGTACAGGGTTCTCGTTGTCACTGCTTCCATCCACACCTGATTCGTTCGTTCGCGATCGTCCGGGTGAATTGCATCTAACCAGCCAAAACCAATTATCTCAGCTTCGGTTTGTCCGGTGTAAGCTCTCCAACTCGGTAGATCCGGGCATCTTCCTTCAACATCCGCTGTCCAAGCAATTTGGGATGTGGCAACTATTAGCGAACGATAGCGTTCTTCGCTTTCTTTTAGAGCATCTTCGGCTTGTTTGCGATCGTGGATATCGCTACAAGTGCCAATCCACTCCCGGATGCTGCCATCTTCATCCAGAATTGGTACCCCTCTAAGTTGAAAATAACGATAGTTTCCATCCGCTCCCCGGATTCGATATTGTACGTCATACAGGGTTTTCGTTTGCACTGCTTCCATCCACACCTGAGCCGTTCGTTCGCGATCGTCCGGGTGAATTGCATCTAACCAGCCAAAACCATCAGCCATCTCAGCTTCGGTTTGTCCGGTGTAAGCTCTCCAAGCCGGTTGATCCACGCATCTTCCTTCAGCATCCGCTGTCCAGACAAGTTGGGACGTAGCAGCGATTAGCGAACGATAGCGTCCTTCGCTTTGTGTGATAGCATCTTCGGCTTGTTTGCGATCGCTAATGTCATTATTAATTTCGAGTTGGGCACAAGGCTTTCCTTCCCCGTCGCGCTGCAATGTCCAGCGACTTGCCACAATAATATGCCGACCATCACGGGTGGTATGGTGCAGTTCTCCTTCCCAACTTCCCTCCTGAAGAAACTCTGCCAATACGGTTTCTAACGGTTTAGGGAAGACGGTTTCTAAGAATGTGTGAATGTACTCCCCGACTACTTCCGCTTTTGTCCAACCATAGAGCTTTTCTGCACCTTGGTTCCAGTAGATGATGCGGTCCTCCATGTCCCGAATAATGATACCATCGCTGGCTAAGTCCAGTATTTCTAGGGTTTGACGGAGTGTTTGCTCGACTTTTTTGCGCTCGCTAATATCTCGTGTTGTGGCGATGATGCCGAGGATATTGCCCTGATTATCCCGCCAAGGAGCCTTTGTAGTAAAAAAGGTCGTAGGGCTTTCATCATGAGAAGAAATATCTTCCTCGTAAGTCTCAGTGATTCCTGCTGCCATGATGTGGCGATCTTTTGCCATAAGTTCACGGGCACTGTCAGGCGACATTAATTCTAAATCATCTTTGCCGATGATTTCCTCAATTGGCTTGCCTATGAAGTTGGCCAAATTGGAGTTAATGGCAACATAACGCCCTTCCCGGTCTTTAACGACAATGAAGTCGGGTGTACTTTCCAAAATAGAGTTTAGCAGTGCATTGCGATCGCGCAGCTCAGCTTCAGCTTGTTTGCGCTCGTTAATGTTTCGTGCTATGGCGATAAGGCCGATAATATTGCCCTGAGCGTCCCGCCAAGGGGCTTTTGTGGTTAAAAAAGAAATGCTCTCCTTACCATTAGAAACATCTTCTTCGTAGCTTTCAGTAGTGCCTGCTTCCATGATCTGGCGGTCTTTTGCCATTATTGGAACGGCAGCAGCAGGGGGAAGGAGTTCGGAATCATCTTTACCCAGGATCTCCTCAATGGGTTTACCGTAAAATGAGGTTGCCCCATTGGAATTAAGGGCAACATAGCGGCCTTCCCGGTCTTTGACCACAACGATGTCTGGCGTACTTTCCAAAATAGAGGTCAGCAAGACGTTGCGATCGCGCAGCGCAGCTTGCTGTTCGCGCAGAGCTTCTTCAGCTTGCTTGCGATCGGTAATATCTGTATTAGCTCCAATCCATTCCCGAATTGAACCATCCGCGTTCAGAATTGGTACACCACGACAACTCATGTAGCGATATTCCCCGTCATAGCGGCGCATACGGAATTCAACTTCATAGAGCGATCGATTAGCAACAGCAGTTGACCACGCAGTGGCAATATACGAGCGATCGTCTGAGTGCATTTTGTCTAGCCAGCCCCAACCCTTGTATTCATCAAATGTCTGTCCTGTAAATGCACTCCAACCGGGTTGCGGGGTAATGAATTCGCCTTCAGCACTCGTGTTCCAAACAATTTGAGCGCTAGCTTCAACCAGAGAACGAAATCGCTCTTCGCTTTGTTTGAGGACATCTTCTGCGGTTTTGCGATCGCGAATATCCCGCGTAATAGTGGCAATCCCTACGGGTTCATTAGTCTCTGGATGGTTGACCAGAAATAGGGTGTAATCTACGGCGATGGGTTGACCTGTCACGAAATGTCTGAAGCGGAAATCACTCCGCCAACTTCCCTCTTGCATTATTGCAGGCATAATAGACTGCTGTACAAAGTCCAAATCTTCTGCCATGAAGAAGTCGGTAATGTGTTTGGTTCTGGCTTCCTCCAAACTACTGACTCCGACCAAATCCAGACCAGCCTGATTCACGAGTATAGGGCGACCATCCATTGAGGCGACGCTAATAAAGTCACGGCTGTTCTCGATCGTTGTAACAAGCAATTGCCGTTCTTCCTCTGCTTTTTTGCGATCGCGAATATCCCGCGCAATAGTGGAAATAAACTCGACTTCACCCGCTTCGGTTTTGTGAACGATCAAAACCTGGGAGACTGGAACTTCTTCCCCATCCCGTGACAAAAATAGGATTTCACCAGTCCAGCTACCCTCTCGTAAGGCGGTGGGAATTATTTCATTGTGGAACTTTGCTTTTGCTGAGGGAGCTAATACAGAATCTATAGTAAATGGCGATCGTGCTTCCTCTGGTGACATCCCCAGCATTTCCTGTCCGGCTTTGTTGAGATAGACACTATGCCCAGTCACATCCACAACTCCTACTAAGTCGGAAGTTGCTTCCAAAATTGCCGTCAGTCGTGCCTGCTTTTGTTCTGCCCGCTTGCGAGCGCTAATTTCAATTACAATCCCACCAATACCAAAAATGATGCCATTTTCATCCCGCAAAGGATAGTAAGATGTTTCCCAGTAGCGGATGATGCCTGGTTCTTTCGCCGTTTCACCCACTACTTCACACTCAAGTATCGGCTGGCCCGTATCCAGAATGCCTTGCAGCATCGGTTCCAGAGTCGGAGCCAATTCTGGCAGCATTTCAGGCAGCGACCGACCAATATAGTCTGCCACACAAATGCCATCGATCTCTGCCAGAACTTCGTTTATTTGGACATAGCGGAGTTGCTGGTCAAAAATCACCAGTCCGGCGTTAGCACCTGCAAAAAAAGCGTCGAAGTGAGCCTGTCGCAATGCCTGTGCTGTTGCGCTCTCTTGCTGTGGCGGGTTTTTATCTGGTGGGAATTTGCTCATGTTAAATCGTGCATTTCAGCTATAATTCTAGAACTTCTTTCCTATTGCGCGATCGCAAGGTTTTCGTTTTCTCCTATTGGGGCACTTAATAAAACGTTCAGTAGGGCGACCATTCGGTTTTCAATCGGCGATATATGTATCCCTTGCGACAATATTTCCGTTAATTCTTCGGATGTATGGCCAAGCAGTTCTATTGCTCATCAATTCTATTCCTAATCAATCCTATTGGTAGAACATTGGTGACAACATAAGCTAGGGAAGCGTTTGTCAATCAGCAATTATGCTCAGCATTTACTCAGGCTTTGGGTGGAGAACTTAGATTTGGGCGATCGAGGAATCATGGCGCGCGCCCTATTTATGCCCAGTCACCCCTACATCTAAGTTTTCCACTCCTCAACAAGCAGTATTTTCAGTAATTTTACTGATTGACAAATGCAATTAAGTTTTAATTTGTCTGCAATGTCGCTAGAATGCCAAGTATTATGGGAACGTTCTCAATTTTAGCTATATTCGTTAAATTTTCACTTAGATATTCTTAGATATACAGAATAGAGACGCAACTGGCACAGTGATAGCAATATCTCTCCTACCAGTTAAACTCATTGTAATACTAGGATATTTGAGTTGTCCACTTAAATAGTCATTGAATAATTCCTGCTTAAGTTTATAACGGAACCTCAACAACAAATCAGCGGAAAGTATGATAAAATCCCAGAGTGTTAACGTTGACTAAAGTTAGTAGAGGGTTCGCCTGAATAATAGATGATTCCGCTAGTGCGAAAAAGTGGCACATTAACCGCAGGCCGGGGAAGACAATATATCCGAATATCCGAGAAATTGGCAAGACGGATAACGGCTTAGTCTGAATAACGACATATTTATGTAAGAAATTAAGTTTTTTACGATCGTAAAAACACATTAATTTTTCGTAATAACGACTGTCTGCATTAGGTTTTATACGAAAAAGTAAAAAATTTATTCCTTACTCTCATCTGCTTAACAACTTAAAAAAACATTACTTTCTGGATTTAACTTGAATACAATACCCGAAGAATTATTGCTTAAAATTACCCAAGTTTTTACAGCGACCCTATTTAAAATAGGTGAAAACCCTGTATCGCTGCAGTCACTTGGGGAACTGATTGTATTGTTCATGGCTATCCTTGTCATAGCACGCTCTTTTACGAACTTTCTTAAGGAAAACTTGCTTGTCAAACTGGGAATTGACGAGGGGAACCGGGAAGCTATCGCAGTTATTATTGGGTATTTAATAGTAGCTTTGGGGGTGATAGTCGCCATCCAAAGCATCGGCTTCAACCTCGCTTCTTTTGCAGTAGTTGCGGGGGGGCTGGGAGTCGGAATTGGCTTTGGTATCCAAGATTTAACAACTAATTTTGTCAGCGGCTTAACGCTGCTTTTAGACAGACCCGTGAAAGTCGGAGACTTTGTGGAATTAGAAGGATTAATGGGAATCGTCAAAAAAATCTCGATTCGATCGACCATCCTCCAAACCACCGAGGACTCCAGCGTCATAGTTCCCAACAGCAACATGATTAGCAACAAAATTGTTAACTGGAGTTACGAAAACTCCCTACTCTGTCTGCGAGTTCCCGTAGAAGTAGCGGAGAATAGTAACCCGCTGTTAGTGACAGAAACTCTGTTAAATATTGCTTACGCGGAAGCGGGAGTTTTATACGAACCGAATCCGAAAGTATTGTTTGTCGAGTTTGGTGATGATAGTTTTAAATTTGAACTTTTAGTTTGGACGGATAGGCCGATTGAAAGAGAAGTAATTAAAAGTTCTTTGAATTTTGCCATTGAATACAATTTCCGCCAGCATAAAATCGACTTTCCCTTCAATAACAGAGAAATTTATTTGAAAAATCCCGAAGTTCTGTTGTCAATGTTCAACCAAAAAGAAACTGCAATTGACATCAGGAACACTTCCTCTGAAAAAAAGCAAAAGATGCCTATTTTTGGAGACGAAATGAAAAAGCTATCGTCCCTTAGCTGTTTGCTGCGAGAGGTAGAATACTTTGAAAATCTGACGGATCTTGAATTGCGACAATTGATTGAAGTTGGATACCGCAAACGGCTGCGACCGCAAGAATATTTGTTTCATGAAAACGACCCAGGAGATGCTTTTTACATGATTCTTTCAGGTTCAGTAGAAGTTTTTGTAGAAGCTATTGACAAACACCTGAACAACCTGGGTACGGGTCAGTTTTTTGGGGAACTTTCTTTGATGTTGGGAATCCCCAGAACTGCTTCAGTGAGAGCTTTGGAAGAAACAATTTTGTTTGCTATCAATAAAGAAGGTTTCCAAAAAGTTTTAACTGAACGACCTGATTTATATGAACAGATTATTAAAGAAATAGTCAAACACAAAGAAGAACTAAGCGAAAGACAGCAATTATTGCGAGAAATGGAATTAGTAGATGCAGCAGAAGAGGAGGAAAATCCTGTAGAATGGGTGAGAAAACGGTTAAAAAATCTATTTAGTGTTTGAAATAATTTCTATGACGCGATTTATTCACGATCTATTTGCCAAAGAATACCTGGAGGAATTGCTGTCGCCGCTCGGAACGGTTAATATCGGCCGCGATGTGACTTCCGAAGTCCGAGAAATAGATGTTTATTTTACTCCCAGAACCGCAATTCCAGAATACTCAGAAACCCTGGGATTGTTGGGAAAAATGGCAAACACAACTGCAATTTTTGAACCGTTTCGCAATCCGGCAAACGTCAGCGAAATTTGTAGCTGTCTGGGCAAGTTATTGGATGTGCGAGGTGAATTGGAGCGAAAATTTAGGAGAGAAAACACTCGCTATGATGACGCTCAGTTACCCAAACTGTGGATTTTGATGCCCACAGCATCGAAAGCATTGGTAGATAGCTTTAATGCGATACCCGACACAGAGAATTGGATGCAGGGAATCTATTTTTTGGGTGAATCTTTGCGGACTGCAATTGTGGCCATTCACCAGTTGCCAGAAACTCCAGACACTCTGTGGTTGAGGATTTTGGGCAAAGGGGGAGTGCAGCAAAGGGCTATTTCCCAATTAAGCGCTTTAGCAACAGACGATCCGTTGCGGATTATCGCGCTAGAATTGCTGTATCGGTTACAGTCAAATTTAGTAACCGATGTGCCACAAGAATTAGAGCCAGAAGAGCGGGAGTTAATTATGGCCATTGCACCACTTTTTCAACAACAAATACAAGCAGCACAGCAACAAGCTAGAGAAGAAGGACTAGAACAGGGACTAGAAGAAGGACTAGAGCGAGGCAGACAAGAACAACAGCGCTTAATATTAGAAAACTTTCTCCGAGTTAGATTTGGAGAATTAAGTCCAAAAATGACTGTTTTTCTCTCTCCAATATCCAAGTTGGCGGCGGCGGAATTTACAGTGCTGTTGCTGGCCATATCTATGCTGACAGTTGATGAAACAGGGCGGGAATCAGCAGTGAAATTGTTGGCTGAAAGTGTCTTGCAAATGCGATCGCCTGAATTGGGCGATATTCTGCCTACAGCCGTTACTAATTTATTGGCGTTGCCTGTTGCAGAATTGACATTGTTTGTAGAACAACTGTCGCAGTTATCGGGTGAGGAATTGAGGGAAAGGTTAGGAAAAATCCCTGACTAAAACCTGCGATCGCAGCCATAAAGGGATCTCGCTCTTTATGGCATTTAAACCCACATTCCGCACCCCCAACTGGCACATACGCGGATTGAGGAGGTAAAAGTGAATCATCCGAGATAATAATGAGTAAAAACACCCAAAAATTTGTGCAACTATCGCATCA
>JACJNV010000168.1 GCA_014695175.1 Microcoleus sp. FACHB-DQ6
TTAATTTTAAGTATTGTTACCGCAGCGTGGTATTATTTTTCTGAGTTTGCAAAGCACTCGCCTGCTACCTGCATTAGTTTCTGAGCTTCGTGAACACGCAAAACACACCCACCGAACCCACACCAGCAACCGAGGATATTCCTCAAGCTGGCACAGTCTCGACAGTCTCGACAGTCTCGTCCGAGACTAGCAATCCCATGCAAGACTTTTATCGCCTCCAACAAGAGTTGTTGGCGTACACCCTTGCATTTACGGCGATTATTTTTATCTCCGTTTGGATTTTTTACTCGCTCAATATTGCCCTGAATTATTTGCTTGGGGCGAGCACAGGTGTGGTTTACTTAAAGATGTTGGCTAGAGACGTTGAACGAATCGGCAGCCAAAATCAGCGCATCAGCAAAACAAGGCTCGGTGTGTTTTTAGCGGTGATGATAGTAGGAACACAGTGGAATCAGCTACAGATTTTACCGATATTTTTGGGATTTCTGACTTACAAAGCTGCGCTGTTGGTTTACGTGATCCGAAGTGCATTAGCACTAGACTACAGGTAGGTCAGGCAATTCGAGCAAAACTCAACTCATCGATTTGTATGGGGAAGCCCGTTGAATGGCAATGCTTGACGTTCTAAACACCTTTAATCGTTTCCCCCTCGCCGAATTGGAAGTTGGGCAGCAGTTGTACTGGCAACTCGGCAATCTGAAAGTGCACGGGCAGGTTTTTCTAACCTCGTGGTTTGTAATTGCCGTTTTAGTCGTAGTTTCGATTTTAGGAACCAGCAAAATCCAGCGAATTCCCAGCGGAATGCAAAATTTTATGGAGTATGCGCTGGAATTTATTCGCGACTTGGCTAAAAACCAAATTGGGGAAAAAGAATATCGCCCTTGGGTACCGTTTATTGGTACATTATTTCTGTTCATCTTTGTGTCAAACTGGTCTGGCGCTCTAATTCCTTGGAAGCTAATTAAGCTGCCATCAGGTGAATTGGGAGCTCCTACCGCTGACATCAACACCACGGTAGCATTTGCACTGCTGACTTCTCTAGCATATTTTTATGCAGGTCTCAGCAAAAGCGGCTTGGGGTATTTCGCCCACTATGTTGAACCGGTACCTTTCATGTTGCCGTTCAAAATCATAGAAGATTTCACTAAGCCTCTGTCCCTGAGTTTCCGTTTGTTTGGCAACATTCTTGCGGACGAATTGGTGGTCGGAGTGCTAGTGTTGCTAGTGCCTTTATTTGTTCCTCTGCCAGTGATGGTTCTGGGACTATTTACGAGTGCAATTCAAGCTTTGATTTTTGCAACCTTAGCCGCAGCCTACATAGGTGAAGCTCTAGAAGGCGGTCACGGCGAAGAACACCACGATTAACTAACGATAAACGGCGGAGAATGAAGGAGGAAAAAGAAAAATTCTGAACTCAAACTTCCTCCCGTTAAATCGGACAATTCTGTAGACTTTCTGTTCTCAATTTTGTACTTTACATAAGGAAAATCATCATGAACCCAACAGTTGCTGCCGCTTCCGTAATTGCCGCCGCTTTGGCAGTAGGTTTAGCTGCAATCGGCCCTGGCATCGGTCAAGGAAATGCAGCAGGTCAGGCTGTAGAAGGGATTGCCCGTCAGCCAGAAGCAGAAGGTAAAATTCGCGGCACCTTGCTGTTGAGTTTGGCGTTCATGGAAGCGCTCACAATTTACGGTTTGGTCGTAGCCCTAGTGCTGCTGTTTGCCAACCCCTTCGCATAATAATTGGAAATTTTAGATTTGAGGTTTTGGCGATTCTAATCCAAAATCTCAAATCTAAAATCGATTAAGCGAATTAGATGGAAGCCGTCAAAAAATCATGATGCACTGGACAGTATTACTAGCAGTTGAAGAAGCGGCTAAGGAAGGGGGACTGTTTGATATAGATGCTACGCTGCCTCTGATGGCGGTGCAGTTTTTAATTCTAGTCGCAGTCTTGAATGTAATTTTTTACAAGCCGCTCAGCAAGTCAATTGACGATCGCGCCGATTACATTCGCAACACTCAAGTCTCCGCCCAAGAACGCTTGGCAAAAGCTCAGCAACTAGCGCAGCAGTACGAGCAAAAACTGGGAGAAACTCGCAAACAGTCTCAATCAGTAATTGCTGCTGCTCAAGCTGATGCCCAAAAAATTGGGGCAGCAAAAGTAGCTGAGGCTCAACAAGAAGCTCAAGTCGCGCGAGAAAAGGCTGGGCAAGAAATAGAGCAGCAAAAGCAAGAAGCAATGCGCTCACTAGAACAACAAGTAGACGCGCTCAGCGGCCAAATTCTCGAAAAGCTATTAGGGCAGTCGCTGGCCAAATAGCGAGACCGAAGAGTTTTAGATTTTTGATGGAATCTCAAATCTAAAATCGCTTCACCCAATCTGCACGCGCAATTATGGAAGAGTATCATGGGGACTGTTTTATTGCTAGCCACAGAAGCTAGCGGCGAAGGTGGTTTCGGTTTAAATTTCGATATTTTAGAAACCAACCTGATTAACCTGGTCATTATTATTGCAGTGCTGTTTTATTTCGGGCGCGGATTTGTAGGTAAAATCCTGACAGAGAGGCGTTCGGCCATCCAAGAGGCGATTCAAGATGCAGAAAAACGCCAAAAAGATGCAGCAGCAGCTCTAGCAGAGCAACAGCAAAAATTGACTCAAGCGCAAGCAGAAGCCGAACGAATTCGTGCCGCTGCTGAAGAAACTGCCAAGAAAGCAAAAGAAGCAATTCTAGCTCAGGCAGCGCAAGACGTTGAACGCATGAGAGCAACAGCAGGTCAAGAGTTGGAAGCGGAGCGGGAAAGAGCGATCGCCCAACTGCGATCGGCGGTTGTATCTCTGGCATTAGCAAAGGTGGAAAGCCAGCTAAAAACTAGCTTGGACGACGGCGCTCAACACCAATTAATCGATCGCAGCATTGCGTTACTGGGAGGCTAAAACGTGAGTACAGTCAGCACAGCAGTCTTACAGCCTTACGCATCTGCCTTGATGTCACTGGCTCAGTCCAGCAATCTCTCAGAGAAGTTCGGCGAAGATATTCGTTCCTTGCTGAGCCTGCTAGAAGGTTCGGAAGACTTGCGTCAATTTTTAGGCAATCCGCTGGTAAAACCGGATGCTAAAAAAGCCGTGATTCAGCAAATAGCGGGTGAAGAAATGAGCCCCTTGATGCACAGCTTTCTGAAGCTATTAGTAGACAAAGGAAGAATTGTTTTTTTAGAAGGAATTGGCAAACAATACTTGGCAAGGCTCCGAGAACTCAACCAAACAGTATTGGCTGAAGTTACATCGGCAGTCCCGCTTTCAGACGCTCAACAGCAGACTGTTCGCGAGAAAGTGCAGGCGATGACCAGCGCTAGAAGCGTAGAAATTGAAACCAAAATAGACGCAGATTTAATCGGCGGTGTGATAATCAAAGTAGGCTCTCAAGTAATTGATGCCAGCCTGCGGGGACAATTGCGCCGTCTGGGAATTCGCTTGAATTCCTGAGAGTTAATAGCTGATGACTATTAGCTAATTTAATTAGCAGTTAACGGTTGGTAGTTTTGAACAACTGATAACTGACAACTGACAACAAACAACTGACAACAAACAACTGACATGGCAGCAATCAGACCTGACGAAATTAGCAGCATTATTCGCCAGCAAATTGAGCAGTACGACCAAGACGTAAAAGTCTCTAACGTTGGTACTGTTCTGCAAGTAGGCGACGGCATTGCCCGGATTTATGGCTTGGATAAAGCCATGTCTGGGGAATTGCTAGAATTTGCCGACGGCACCGTGGGCATTGCACTGAACCTCGAAGAAGATAACGTGGGTGCAGTGTTGATGGGCCAAGGCCTCGGCATTCAAGAAGGTTCGGCAGTTACTGCTACTGGCAGAATTGCTGAAGTCCCCGTGGGTGAAGCAATGTTGGGACGGGTAGTTGATGCTTTGGCCCGTCCGATTGACGGCAAAGGAGAAATTAAAACTACGGAATCTCGCTTGATTGAATCTCCGGCACCGGGGATTGTTTCTCGCCGTTCTGTTTACGAACCGATGCAAACAGGAATTACCGCTATTGATGCGATGATTCCGGTAGGAAGAGGACAGCGGGAACTGATTATCGGTGACAGACAAACCGGTAAAACTGCGATCGCGATCGACACGATTATTAACCAAAAATCGGAAAACGTGATCTGCGTTTACGTGGCGATCGGTCAAAAAGCTTCTACAGTAGCTAACATCGTCAACGTCCTGCAAGAAAAGGGCGCGATGGAGTACACGATCGTAGTAGCAGCCAACGCTAGCGACCCCGCAACCCTGCAATATTTGGCTCCCTACACAGGTGCTAGCTTAGCCGAGTATTTCATGTACAAAGGCAAGCACACTTTGGTCATTTACGATGACCTTTCCAAACAAGCACAAGCTTACCGCCAAATGTCCTTGTTGCTGCGCCGTCCTCCCGGTCGCGAAGCTTATCCCGGAGACGTGTTTTACCTGCACTCTCGCTTGCTAGAACGCGCTGCTAAATTGAGCGACGAGTTGGGCGAAGGCAGCATGACTGCTTTGCCAATTATCGAAACCCAAGCTGGTGACGTTTCTGCTTACATTCCGACGAACGTAATTTCGATTACCGACGGTCAAATCTTCCTTTCTTCTGACTTGTTTAACGCTGGTTTGCGTCCTGCAGTAAACCCCGGTATTTCGGTATCGCGGGTAGGTTCGGCGGCTCAAACTAAGGCGATGAAAAAAGTAGCCGGTAAGGTGAAACTGGAATTGGCGCAGTTTGAAGAACTGGCAGCATTTTCTCAGTTTGCTTCTGACTTGGATAAAGCTACTCAGAATCAATTGTCGCGCGGTCAGCGCTTGCGGGAACTGTTGAAACAGCCCCAAAGTTCGCCTCTGCCGATGAACGAACAAGTTGCTGTAATCTATGCCGGTATTAACGGCTATATGGATGACATTCCGGTGGAAAAAGTCAGCAAGTTTACTGTTGGTTTGCGCGACTATTTGCGGACTAGCAAGCCGCAGTACGGCGAAATTGTTCAAGGCGGAAAAGCCTTGACTGATGAAGCTGAGAAGCTGCTGAAAGAAGGCATCGCAGAATACAAGCAAACTTTCTTGGTTTCTGCGTAAATCGAGTTGGAATTTTGAACCGCAGATGAACGCGGATAAACGCAGATTATCGGAAGTTCATCTGCGTTTATCTGCGTTTATTCGCGGTTTTAATTAAAAAGATGCGGGCAAGGGACTAAGGAGAAAATTATGGCAAATCTGAAAACTATTCGCGATCGCATTAAGTCGGTCAAGAACACAAAAAAGATTACAGAAGCAATGCGCTTGGTGGCCGCTGCAAAGGTGCGCCGCGCTCAAGAACAGGTGACTGCTACTCGACCTTTTGCCGATCGGCTGGCAGAGGTATTGTACGGTTTGGCGGAACGCTTGCAGTTTGAAAACCTGGATTTGCCGCTGCTGAAAAAACGCGAAGTGCGATCGGTGGGACTGTTGGTAGTTTCGGGCGATCGGGGTTTGTGCGGCGGCTACAACAGCAACATCATCAGATACGCCGAAAATCGCGCTAAGGAAATCAAAGCTGAAGGCTTAGACTACAAATACGTGTTGGTAGGACGCAAAGCTACTCAGTATTTCCAGCGCCGCGAACAGCCGATCGATGCTACTTACGCTAACTTGGAACAAATTCCCACAGCATCGGAAGCGGCACAAATTGCTGACGAATTGCTTTCCTTGTTCCTGTCGGGAACTGTGGACAGAGTTGAGCTAGTTTACACCAAGTTTGTGTCGCTAATTAGTTCGCGTCCGGTAATTCAAACTTTGCTGCCCCTCGACCCCCAAGGTTTGGAAACTCCGGATGATGAAATCTTCCGCTTGACATCGCAAGGCGGACAGTTTCAAGTATCGCGCGAGAAGGTTTCTTCACCTACGAAAAGCTTGCCCAGGGACATGATTTTCGAGCAAGATCCGGCGCAAATTCTGGAGGCTCTTTTGCCCTTGTATTTGAACAACCAATTGCTGCGGGCTTTGCAAGAGTCTGCTGCTAGCGAGTTGGCGGCGCGGATGACTGCGATGAACAATGCTAGTGAGAATGCTAGCGATTTGATCCGTAGTTTGACGCTGACTTATAACAAGGCGCGGCAAGCAGCAATTACTCAGGAAATCCTGGAAGTTTCCGGCGGTGCTGAGGCTTTGAAGGGTTAGGTTAGGGTTGACAATTTGTTGATTTTATGCTATGCGTCTGAGGGAACTCAGGCGCTTTTTTTAAAATATTTCGGCTGCACGAGCTTTCATCTCTGATAGAGTCGAAGTATTGAACGCGATTGTGCGATCGTCTTTAAAAAAATGACTAAAAAAATCTGGATTGTCTACAAAACTGAAAGCATGAGTGCTCCGGGCTGGGAAGAACGTCAGCTTATGCCGAGGGGCAGTCTCACTAATATACTTTGGGAAAATTGGACTTGGGAAGAAAACCCAGAAATTCCTCAAGTAGGGGACAAAACCCGCGATTATGAAAATCTATCTGACCCCGGTAATGGAGTCACCCACGGGAAAGATGGAGATTGGGTAGTTACTCGCGTTCAGCAGTTTTTTGCTTCGGATACTGAGGAGCGAATTGTGGTGTGTTACTGTTCTTACCAACCTGTTACATCGGATTGGGAAGCGCTACAACAAAGCGAGTCTTTCAATCAGATGCTAGCAACTGTCGAGCAATATTGAGTGGATAATTAGTTCGTAAAAGCGATCGACTATTCCTGCACAATCTCATACAAATCTTCGATCGACAAATCAAAAGTCCTCGCCAACTTGTGCAAGGCTGTCACGTCAACTGTTGCTAATCCAGGCGATCGGGCATAGGTTCTGAGCGTACTGTAGACTACTCCCCATCGCTCTGAAACTTCTTTCAGCGTCCAGCCTTTCTCAGCAGCCAACTCTCGAACCCGCAATCTAATTAAACCCATTGACAAAAAACTAGATTTAGTCTGGGATAAAATTTTATCGTAAAAAGCGATCGCCTACTCTTTTACCACCTCAACCAAATCTTCCACCATCACGTCAAAAGTACGTGCCAACTTCAGCAGACAAGTAAAATCAACCATTGCCATTCCCGGAGAACGTGAATAGGTGGTGAGTGTGCTGTAAATGACTCCCGATCGATCAGAAACCTCTTTGATCGTCCAGCCTTTCTCAGCAGCCAACTCTCGAACCCGCAATCTAATTAAACCCATTGACAAAAAATTAGATTTACTCTGGGATAAAATTTTATCGTAAAAAGCGATCGCTCACTCCTGCACAATTTCCACCAAGTCTTCAATCATTACATCAAAGGTGCGAGCCAATTTGTGTATAGAAATAAAGTCAATGGTTGACACTCCCGGACAGCGGGCGTAGTGTCTGACGGTGCTGTAAATTACTCCCGATCGTTCTGAAACTTCTTTCAGCGTCCAGCCTTTCTCGCTAGCTAGTTCTCTGACTTTTAACCTGACTAAACCCATACTTGACAAATGATGGTACACCATCATATGATGGTTTTATCGTAAAAAGCGATCGCCCCAACGTCTGGAAAACTCAAGGACGATCGCCTATCCAAATTCAATCCCTTTACAAAAGTTTGTACTCTTTACAAAGGATTTGCTTAAAATCATGTTAACAAAATTTTCGCGAAAATCAACCCCCAGACACAGATTGAGCCGGTTTGTGACGAAAGAGGCGATCGCGCGGCTGCTCAAAATCAAGGTAGAACAAATATATCGCTTCGAGTGCTGGGCGCATATCCTGTACGTGCACGCCAAAGGCATGAGTCGGTTTGTCAGTTATGCCGACTTTCCGCCTGTTTTGGGAGTGGAATCGCCCTCTGGTTTAGATTTTGGTTATTGGAAGCGCCGGATAGCGAGTCAGAAAGAGAGACACGCGCCGGATTTTTGGGTGGATTTTTATGCGGATAGATTTCAGAAAGCTGTTTGTGTTTCTGAATTGTTCGAGTGGGGGGAATTGGTGGGAGTGATTAAGTTTATGTTGCGATCAATAGCCGTGGAGTCGCTGCGAAAAGTTTATGCACAAGAGAAATCTCTGCTGGAACATTTCTAAATTAGTCCTAGACGCACGGGTGGTTAGAAACCAGGTTTTTTGACGACAATACTGCACGCCCAGCCTTTAACTAAAGTAAAAAACCCGGTTTCTTTGGTATACGTAACTCTCATAAACTCCTGCCCCCCTGTAGGGGCGGTGCCCCCGTGCCCGCCCGAAAGATCGGGGCAACCAGGGGGGGATTGCCCCTACAGGAATTAGTCGCAGCAAACATTCAAAAAATTGGTACAAGCTCGACGGCAACAGTTATAATTTCTCCATGCGCTTCCCCCTCTATCTGAGTTAAGCCCATGAGTAACCTTTCAAACATCCCAGACGGCGGCGATTTACCCGATCGCTATAGGAATGTAGGAGAACAAATCCAAGCATTCTTCGATTTTGCAGAAAACAATCCCGATCGCGCTGTTCCTTTCTTCGTCAACATCTGGGAAACTAAAGCATCACTAACGACGCGGGCTCTAGCGCTACAAGGCTTAGGCGTGGCTGCAAAACACTATCTCGTTAAAGAGGCTTTTGCAAACTGGGAGGTGCTGAAAGATATCGCAAAGGAAGTCAAGGGGAAGGGGGAAGTTAGCAACGATTTGACTCGGTGGGCGGCGGCTTCGGCGTTGGAGGCGATCGGATATTCTCAGCAGAGTTTACAACATTTAGAAGGGGGCGGTTTTACAGAGCCTCTAGATCGCATTCGTCGGGAAATTCGCGATCGTAAGCTGACAGAAATTAACAGAATTCCGCGCCTAAACAGCAGAGGGGAAACAACCGCAGAATATGAAAGGCATCTTGAATTTTGGCTGTACGGGCCGGCTGATGAGTTATTAAATGATAACGATCGATCTCTGAATTATCAGAATTTAGTCGGGGATGTCATTTCCAAGTTACACGGGCGAGGGGTGTATTTAGGATTGATGTCACCGAATAGCATTGTACAAGGGGCGGCGCTGCGGCAAACTGAGTTGATTTTCAAAGAATCTGCTAAGATTGAGGAATATCTCTATGGGCTTTTGGAAGAGTTTTTGCATAATTCCAACCATGAAACCTCATTGAGAATTAAGGCAGCGGAGATTATCAATACAACAACGGATGTAAACAGAAGGCTGACAACTTTAAGCAAGTTGTTGTTGGAAGAGAGAAATCCCAAATTGCATGAAGTGGCGCTGCGTCAAGCTCAGTCAGCATTTCATCACTATGCTGAGGATTTTATCTATGGACTTTTGGAAGAGTTTTTAGATAATTCCTACAATGAAATAGCATTGAGAATTTATGCTGCGGAGATTATCAATACAACAACTGATTTAAGCAGAAGGCTGAAAACCTTGAGTCAGTTATTGTTGGAAAAGATAGAGTTGCGGAATGCGGCTGTGAGGCTGTTGACTCCATACAAGCAGGAATTAACTAGGGTTTGCTGAATAATCGATCGCAAACTAAGAACAGGAGCGATCTATATATTCAAACAGAGTTAAATATAAGTTTTTTCTGTATCGAGTCCCCCCATTTATAAGTGGGGAT
>JACJNV010000169.1 GCA_014695175.1 Microcoleus sp. FACHB-DQ6
GCCTTTGCCTGTACCTGTGCTCCTCGTATCCATAATTCTTTTCCTCGCTTATTTTTGGGTGTTGATTGCTGGGTGCGGACAACTGCTTTTCTTGGCTTTCTGCTTTCTATTTCGGCCGATGATTAAAATAATATTACAAAGTCTAACTATTTTTTTAACGAAATTGCAGAATCTCTGCATTTTTGTTAAGATTTATGGGTAATAGCTACATTTTCCTATGGTAACTGCGGCAGCATCTTTTCAATTGCAAGCGCCCTTCCAGCCCACAGGCGACCAACCGCTAGCGATCGAGCAACTTGTCAAAGGCATCGAAGCCGGGGATCGATTTCAAACCTTACTCGGTGCCACAGGTACGGGCAAAACCTTCTCCATTGCCTCGGTGATTGAAAAAGTCGGCAGACCCACCTTAGTCCTAGCACACAACAAAACCCTAGCAGCTCAACTTTGCAACGAACTGCGAAATTTTTTCCCGAACAATGCAGTCGAATACTTTGTCAGTTATTACGACTACTACCAACCGGAAGCATACATTGCCGTCACCGATACTTTCATTGAGAAAACGGCAGCAATTAACGACGAGATAGATATGTTGCGGCACTCAGCCACGCGATCGCTCTTTGAACGCCGCGACGTAATTGTAGTTGCTTCAATTAGCTGCATCTACGGTTTGGGAATGCCCGCAGAATACCTGAAAGCATCTATCCCTTTGCGAGTAGGAATGCAAGTCAACCAGCGGCAAATTTTGCGCGATTTAGTTAACGTCCAATACAGCCGCAACGATATAGATTTAGGCAGAGGCAAATTTCGCGTCAAAGGCGATGTTTTGGAAATTGGCCCCGCTTACGAAGATAGAATTATTCGCGTTGAATTCTTCGGTGACGAAATCGATGCCATTCGCTACGTTGACCCGGTAACAGGTAAAATCCTGCAAAGTTCAACGGCTTTAAATATCTATCCAGCGCGCCACTTTGTCACGGCAGAAGATAAATTAGAGGCAGCTTGCCAAGGAATAGAACTAGAATTAGAAGACCGATTGGCAGAATTTGAAAAACAGGGTAAACTATTAGAAGCTCAGCGGTTGGAACAGCGCACGCGCTACGATTTGGAAATGCTGCGCGAGGTAGGTTACTGCAACGGAGTCGAGAATTATTCGCGGCATTTAGCAGGGAGAAATGCGGGGGAACCGCCCGAATGTTTGATTGATTATTTCCCGAAAGATTGGATGTTGGTGATAGATGAATCTCACGTCACAGTGCCGCAAATTCGGGGGATGTACAACGGCGACCAAGCGCGCAAAAAAGTATTGATCGAACACGGTTTTCGCTTGCCCAGCGCTGCCGATAACCGCCCTTTAAAAGCAGAGGAATTCTGGGCAAAAGAAAATCAGTGCATCTTTGTTTCTGCTACGCCTGGGGATTGGGAAATGGAAATATCTGAAGGCAGAGTTGCAGAGCAAGTAATTCGCCCTACCGGAGTAATAGATCCGACAATTTTTGTGCGCCCGACGGAAGGACAAATTGATGATTTGTTGGGGGAAATCAAGGAGAGAGTAAGTCGGGACGAGCGAGTTTTGGTGACGACTTTAACGAAGCGGATGGCGGAAGATTTAACCGAATATTTGCAGGAAAGGGGAATTAGAGTGCGGTATTTGCACTCGGAAATTCAGTCGATTCAACGCATCGAAATTATCCAAGATTTGCAGGATGGTAAGTTTGATGTATTGATTGGTGTTAACTTGCTGCGGGAAGGTTTGGATTTGCCGGAAGTTTCGCTGGTGGTAATTTTGGATGCGGATAAAGAGGGGTTTTTGCGATCGGGACGTTCGTTGATTCAAACGATTGGAAGGGCGGCGCGGCACGTTCAGGGACAGGCTATTTTGTACGCGGATAATCTGACGGATAGTATGGTGAAGGCGATCGACGAAACGGATCGACGCCGGGGGATTCAGCTAGCGTACAATAAGATGCACGGGATTACGCCGCAGCCGATCGCGAAAAAGCGATCGAGTAATGCGATTTTGGCATTTTTGGATGTGTCGCGCAAGCTGAATTCTCAGCAGTTGGAGGAGGTTTACGAACAGGTAAACGAGTTATCTTTGGATGAGATTCCTCAGTTAATCGGGCGGTTGGAAGCGCAGATGAAGGCGGCGGCTAAGAAGTTGGAGTTTGAGGAGGCGGGTAAATTGCGCGATCGGATTAAGCATTTGCGGGATAAGCTATTGGGACACTAAGGAAGAGTGGGAGGAGATGATGTTCGATCGCATTACCTTCGATCCAAAAATTATGGGAGGAAGAGCTTGCATTCGAGGAATGCGAATTACTGTTTCTTTGGTAGTGAGTTTAGTAGCAAATGGGATGAGTGTAGAGGAAATTTTGGCAGCTTATCCTTATTTGGAAGCTGAGGATATTAAAGCTAGTCTCCAGTATCAACTCTCAGCCTCAATGCTATGAATGCACCCACTCGTTTAGAGTTTCCCATTGCTAAGGCGCAATATCTCTTCAGCAGTGCCACGGAAGCAGGAGTAGGCGGAGATAAGCAGAAATTCTGGCGGGAGGTGATGGGGTTTGAGTCACCGGAGGCGATTCGAGACGCAATTATAGCCCAAATCTCGCTAGAATTGTTACAGCCAGTCGGACAGAATGACTATGGAGAACGCTACCAAGCTATTATTTTAGTTACAGGGCGATCGGGAGTATCTTGGCAAATACGTACAGGCTGGATTGTTTTATCTGGTGAAGATATTGCTAGATTTGTTACCGCATTTCCTCAACGCTTTGGGAGACAGCAATGAGCAAATTTCAGTTATTGGATGCAGTGACTTTAACCGAAGGAGTTGCCCTCGCTGATGGCGAGATTGCACCGCCACAAACAGCCGGGACAATTGTTGAGGTTTTCAAGAACGGTGAAGCTTATTTAGTCGAGTTATTTGGCGGATGGGTGAAAGCAGAAGTGGGCGGAGATTTTGTTCCCGCAACTCAGGATGAGCCAGAATCATTTATGGAAACGATAGGTGTTGAAACAGTTTATCCGCATCAGTTGCAATTAGTAAAATCTGCTAGCGAAATGATGGGAGTTCGAGAGCGTTTACAGTCAGTTTTGGATAATTTATCTGAAGATTTAGTGGCTGAAGTCTGCGATTTTGCGGAGTTTTTGCAGGAAAAACAGCAAAAAGTGCGATCGTATTAAGCATTTAGGTGAAGTGCGATCGCCCTTTACCATTGTCCTATTTTTAGGGATGGGAACGGCGATCGTACTTTTTACCAGATTCCTAGCCTTTGGGCTGATTCGCGATCGGATAAGTTTTTGTCTGAGCGCTAATCATCAGAAAGGTTACATAGCTATTGAGCTTGTCCAAACTTAGCTATGAATTTGTAAATTTCGTAATTACTCAGGCGGTCAAAGTCTGGCGGGTTAAGTATGCCCCTGACTTTGACTACCCCTTGGGCTTTGGCAATCAGTTCAAGCTTTTCCGAATTCAAGTCATCTATTGTGCAATGGCACTGAAAAAGTGAGCAAAAAAAAATCTGTAAGGCAATATCTACATAGATAATTGCCTTACAAACCAAAATATCTCCCTCTAGTATGCCAAATCGTGCATCCATTCTCAAGCAACAATTTTTACAGAGTGTCGCCTTACCCTGGAGAGAACTGCTACCAGACTCTCAAGTCCTTGAGCTGTTGGCTAACGAGAACGTGAG
>JACJNV010000017.1 GCA_014695175.1 Microcoleus sp. FACHB-DQ6
AGATGGTTGATGTTTTACTAGCTACGGCGCTTGACGCGGGTTAATATTAAGCACTTTAAAAACTGGTTTACAAGCTGCTGCTACTGTACTTCATAAACCTGGAATCCGCTGTAAGAGACGATTTTACCTAAGCCGAACTCTCCAGTAGCAATAGTTTTTCCTTCTCCTCATCAGGAACCACATCGGACTCCAGCATCACTTGCAAACAACCGTCTTGCAAAGTCGCTGTCGCCGTTCCCTTGTTTTGCAACGGAAGATTTAACAGAGATGCGATCGCCTCCACATCCCCAAGCTTAGCCCGTTCCTTCAAACTAAGCTGATTTGACTCCGTATTCTCACTAAAACTTGCCCGCCCCTCTGTGACATTTGCAACAGGCAACTTTAGCCCCGCCATTTCAAACTCTTGACTCCACGCAGGCACCTTCGCCCCCGTCTGTCGCCCGTAAACCTTGACTTTCTCAATCGATGCAGCCCCCAAGCCAGCGATCGACTTACTAACCCACGGGGCCAATACTTGCTGACTAGGCGCTTCTGCCGCTTCCAGCATCACCTGTAAACAACCATCCTTAAGGGAAGCTGCGGCGGTGATGCCCTTGGCTTGTAGCTGGCGGTTCAGCAGAAGCGCGATCGCCTTTGCATCTCCCTGTTTCGCGAGTTCCAAAATATTCGGTTGTGTCATAACAGGTAGATACAACTAGCGCTGAGGATAACCTTTTGTTGTCTTAAGTATAAATTCTTTCCTAAATACCAAAGCTTGTCAAGCCATATAAAGTCATATTTAGTAGTTGTTTTCAGCCCAACTAGGTCATAAAAAGTCACATTTAGTTGGTTGCTATCGAATAAAGTCATATTTAGTTGGGTTACAATCAGGTCAACCCCTTGCATCTGCCTGACTGATGGACGTTGAAGAAGCCTTAGAATTTGTTGACCATCTAGCTTTGACTACTACGGGAAAACATTTAGATAGTCTGCAAAAAGCTATACTGCGCGGCGCTTGGGACAATCAGAAATATAAAGAAATTGCACAGCATCACAACCGTTCCGAGAAATACGTTAAAGAGGTTGGCTTTAAATTATGGAAACTTTTATCAGTTGCATTAGGCGATGAACAAGTATCTAAAGCAAATTTTAGAGCTAAGTTGGAAAATTTACAAGCTTCTAATATTGTCTCACTCGTCGGGAATGGCTGCATCCATATTGGTAACATCTCTGCGGATAGTTCCCAATCCTCAAAAAAATTACAATCTGAACCGCAACAAAAGAATAAGTTTAACGAAAAAACAAGCAATTCCAAACCGAAAGTACATTTAGATTTAGCTGATGCACCAGAACCCAACCTATTCTATAACCGCACATCCGAACTCACCACCCTCGAAAACTGGATTTTGGGCCGCACCCGCCTCATCACCATCTTAGGCTTATCCGGTATTGGCAAAACCGCCCTTACTCTCCAATTAATCCCACAAATCCAACACGAATTCGACTACATCATTTGGCGAAGTCTCCGCAACTCTCCACCCCTAGCATCACTCCAAACCGACTTAATTAAATTCTGTAGGGGCGGTGCCCCCGTGCCCGCCCCCTCCGTGCCCGCCCCCTATCCCGAAGAAAGGGCAACCACGGGGGGATTGCCCCTACTAGAATATTTACGATCGCACCGCTGTCTCATCATCCTCGATGATATCCAAACCATTTTCAGCAGCCAACAACTCGCAGGAAATTACCAACCTGGGTATGAAAATTACGGCGCATTCTTCAAACAAATAACAGAATCATCCCACAACAGTTGCTTAATCCTCCTGAGTTGGGAAAAACCCAGAGAAATCGCCGCCTTAGAAGGCGAAAACCGCCCCTGCAAATCGCTGCAACTCAACGGTTTAGACCTCGAAGCACAAGAAATATTCAGAGAAAAAGGATTAGCAGAACCGGAGAAATGGTCAGAACTGATCGACCTTTACCGAGGCAATCCCTTATGGTTAAATATAGTTGCCATATTGATTCACGACTTATTCGGCGGTAGCGTTTCCGAATTCCTATCCTATGATACCCTATTCTTAGGAGACTTAGAATCTCTCCTGCAGCAGCATTTCGATCGCCTAACCGCATCCGAACAACAGGCGATCGCATGGCTAGCCAATACCCCCGAACCAGCCGACATCTCAAAAATACCAGAAAACCTGCAACTATCCCCGCCAGAACTCTTGAAAGTCATGCAATCTTTAGGACGACGGTCATTAGTTGAAACAGTAAAACAAAACGGGCGATCGCACTTTACGATCGCGCCCGTAATCAGAGAGTATATAACAAACAAAAAATGAAAATCGCCACCTGGAACGTCAACTCAATCCGCACCCGCCTAGAACACGTTAGTAGCTGGTTGCAAACAAACTCCCCAGACGTTCTCTGCCTCCAAGAAACCAAAGTTACAGACAAAGACTTTCCCCTAGAACCCTTCACCAACCTCGGCTACAACTGCTACATTTCCGGTCAAAAATCCTACAACGGCGTTGCCATTTTTAGCCGATCGCCCCTAACGCAAATCAGCACCGGATTTGCCCCCCTTCTCGGCGACGAAACCACAGGTATTTTTGACGAACAAAAACGCCTAATAGCCGGGGTTATAGACGATATTTGTATTATTTGCGTATACGTTCCCAACGGTTCCGAAGTTGGTAGCGAGAAATATGAGTACAAGCTAAAGTGGCTCAAACTGCTGCAAGCATACCTCAAAATAGCACTAGATAAATCCCCCAACTTGTGCATTTGCGGCGACTTCAACATCGTCCCGGACGATCGAGATATCCACAATCCCAAAGCCAATGCTAACTCCGTCGGCTTATCAGTAGCCGAGCGCCTCGCACTCACAGAAATCATAGAATTAGGATTAAACGACCCCTTTCGCAAATTCACATCAGAAGGCGGCCATTATAGCTGGTGGGACTACCGCGCCGCCGCATTTCCCCGCAACAACGGCTGGAGAATCGACCACCATTATCTCAGCCCTCCCCTCTACGAACAAGCAAAAAACTGTACAATAGATATTGCTCCTAGAAAATTAATCAAACCCAGCGATCACGCCCCCGTAATTGTCGAAATTTGATTTATAAGTTATAAGGTTAATAACAACTAACATCTTGCCCCATTATCAATAAGCCTTGGATGGGCGGGCAGGATGCCCACCCCACAAGAAAATTCAATCTTTGGGGAACAGGCATCTGGCCTACTATTGAGAAATGTCCAAGATGTAAGTAACAACCAACAACTAAAAATCATGTTCTTAGTAACCGGAGCAACAGGCGCACTAGGCCGCCGAATTGTACGAGAAATCAGACAGCAAGAAAAGCCTGTCCGCGCATTCGTTCGCCTCGCATCTCGCTACTCAGAACTAGAAAACCGAGGCGCCGAGATTTTTATCGGCGACTTAAAACAAGACAAAGATATTAAAAAAGCCTGCCAAGGAGTGCAATACATCATCAGCACCCACGGCACCGGCGGCGACGTTCAAGCAGTACACTACCGCGCTAACATAGAATTGATCGACTGCGCCAAAGAAGCCGGAGTGCAGCACTTTGTCTTTGTGTCGGTACTGGGAGTCGATCGGGGATACGAAGATTCCGCAGTATTCAAAGCCAAGCGAGAAGTAGAAAAATACCTGCAAAACAGCGGATTGAATTATACAATCTTGCGGCCTGCCGGTTTTGCTTCCAGCTTGTTACCCCTAGCAGAAAGATTTCGAGAAACCGGACTTTACCTGCTGATTGGCGACGGCAAAAACCGAACATCTGTTGTCAGTACCGACGACTTAGCAAAGATTGCCGCAGACTCGCCAACAGTCGAGGGCGCGCGCAACCAAATTCTGCCAGTCGGTGGCCCGGATGTGCTGACAAGAGACGACATTCCCCGCATTTTTGGACGCTTATTCAATCGCGAACC
>JACJNV010000170.1 GCA_014695175.1 Microcoleus sp. FACHB-DQ6
TGATCTAAACTGGCTTCAATTATTAGTTTTATTTCGCTGTTTTGATATTGGGAAAGCACTGTAGCCATCGCCGCCAGCAGGTGAGGTATGTGATTTTCGATTGCTGAGTGCGGTAAGGCGTCAGCGGTTTCAATTTTCCGATCCAAGCGTACTGCTTCAATCCAATTTTGGACGATAGTATCGGTTTTGTCGGCGAGCACTTGGCTGTAGTCCATGATGTCTTCGTGGGGGTTGAGTTTGGCAGATTTTGCCCATGCTTCATTGTAGTGGAGCGATCGCCAGATTGCCATATCAAACTTTGGGCGATCGCGACCCTGCCGAAAGAAGTAGTTTTGAGGTGATTTCTTCCCTGTGCCGGAGAGCTCTTGATGACTCGTTCCCAGCTTGTTGCTGCCAAAATCAGCACTTAAATTTATTGACAGAAGAGCCAGAAAGTAGTATATTCACTCGAACCGAGACTTTTTAATTTTTAAGTTTTATTATTTTCAGGGGACTAAATGGAAAACGTGCAAGCTGTGATTGCTGCAACAACATTTATATGTGTAATTTTCTTAATAATTACAGAATGGATACACCTCACAGTTGCGGCATTTCTGGGAGCGGTGATTCTGGTTTTTACCCACGTGATGACGTTAAACAACGCGATCGAATATATCGGTCGGAGTCACGCCACGCTGGGCTTATTTTTCGGAGTCATGGTAATGGTGAGAGCCTTTGAGCCTACCAAAGTATTTGAATACTTGGCAACTCAAATTGTGCTTTTGGCTAAAGGCAAAGGCAAAAATCTCTTGCTGGGTATTGTCGCAATTACTACGCCAATTTGTTCTGTTTTGCCCAATGCCACGACAGTCATGCTGCTAGCACCATTAATTCCGCCAATGGCAGAAGAAGTCGGTGTAGATTTTGTGCCGTTACTGATTTTAATGGTATTTGTAGCTAACAGTTCGGGACTGCTGACAATCGTGGGGGATCCGGCGACATTCATTGTCGGCGATGCTATTAACATGAGCTTTGCAGATTACCTGGTAAAGTTAAGTTTGGGCGGGGCAATCGCATTAGCAGTTATATTAGTTATGTTGCCTTGGCTGTTCCGCGAAATTTGGCACAAGAACTTAGAAGATTTGGAACATTTGCCGCGCCCAAAAATCAATCACCCCCGAATTTTAGCAGTGGGCGGCTTAATTATAGCTTTTGTGCTGACATTTTTTGTCATAGGAGAGTCTCTGCCAGTGCCTATTTCACCGGCAGCCGTTGCTTTGTTGGGGGCTGCTTTGGCAATGCTTTTAGCTCACCATTCCCAAATAGATTCTGTTAATAATATTTTGCGGGATTTAGATTGGAGTACGCTGCTATTTTTTATGTCTATCTTTGTCTTGATTGGCGGTTTGGAAAAAACCGGAGTTATCGCCAGTATATCTGGAATATTAGCAGTGATTTTAGGTAAGAATATTTTTCTGGGTTCTTTAGTTTTGTTATTTTTTGTGGGTTTGATGTCGAGCGTGGTGCCAAATATTCCGCTGGTAGTGGCGATGGTGCCGCTGCTAAAACAGTATGTTGTCAATGTCGGGCTCGCACCGGCAGAGGTGCTGGCTCCGGATTTTGCAGGGCAGTTTCCACCTGCTGTGCTGCCACTATTTTATGCGATGATGTACGGAGCAACTTTAGGCGGAAACGGCACTTTGGTAGGAGCTTCTTCTAATATAGTGGCGGCGGGAATTTCTGAACAGCACGGGCGCCGGATTTCTTTTCAAACTTTTCTGCGTTACGGGCTGCCTGTGATGGCGCTGCAATTAATAAGTGCGGCTGTTTATGTAACGATTCGGTTTCTGATTTGAAGAAGTCATTAGTTGGCAGTTGGCAGTTGGCAGTTGGCAGTTGGCAGTTGGCAGTCAACAGTCAACAGTCAACAGTCAACAGTTAAGAGTTAACAGTAATCTAAACTCCATCCAATTCTAAGGGAAAAATTATAGTGAACGAGGAGCCAACTCCTACTTCAGAAACTAATTCAATTTTACCTTGCAAGAGGTTAACTAATCGAGCGACAATTGCTAGCCCTAAGCCTGTACTGTCAGGAATGCCAGAGCTTAGGGAGTTTTCGGCTCGAAAATAGGGTTGAAAAATCCGATCGCAGTCTTCAGGAGCAATGCCAATTCCTGTATCTGAGACAGTTACTGTCCAATATTTATCTGGCAAAAGTTCGCTTTTTATTGTAACAGTACCGGCTGTGGTGTAGCGGATGGCGTTGCTCACCAAGTTAGTGATAATTTGCTGCAAGCGCAAGCAATCTGTAACCACTAGATCGTCTGAGAGATGGCACTCAACAGCTATCTCTAAACCTTTGGCTTTCGCTAAAGGCTCGATAATTTCCACAACAGTGGCGAGTACATCTGGCAGTCTGATTGCAGCTAGCTGTAACTTTATTTGTCCGGCTTCGTACCGCGAAATTTCCAGAGTATCGTTGATCAATCTCAGCAACAGTCTGCCGCTGTTGAGGACTCTATCAATATGTCCTATATTGGGAACAGAACCTTTAATTTCAGAATAATTTTCTTGCTGGCGCAAAAACAAATCTGAGTAGCCGATAATAGAGGTGAGGGGAGTTTTTAATTCGTGAGCTAAGTGAGATAAGTTCTCTTGATTGGCGCGAACTAAGCGAGTCAGTTCTCGATTTGTAAGTTGCAATTGGTTTTGCAAATCCTTTAGTTCTTGGAATCTTTCCTGGGTAAAGGTTTGGAAACATTTAGCAATTACTTCGTCGAGCGCTGTGTCAATTAAGCGGTAAGCTCTGCTGACTTCTCTGGCAGAGGCTTTGAACAATTCTGGCTCTAAAGCCTCGAAAATTACCCAGCGCAGTAAGCGGTATTCCCGCGCAATTTCTTCGGCGTCGTAGCCTTGTTTTGCCCTGAGAGTTCCGTGTTCTAAACTTTTTTCTACGAGTGTGCGAATGTCGCTCTCTTGGGATTGGGAAAGCATGGTTACGATCGCTTGCAGTACGATGGGAACGCTGTCGCGCACGCCATTGTAGGTGAGTTCCTTAGCGGTTTCGAGTTGGTCGTCGGAGCGTACAGCTTCGATCCAGTTTTGTATAATTATGTCGATTCGATCTTGCAGCGCGAGGCTAAAGTCTCTCATGGCTCAAGTAGAGAAAGAAGTGGGCGATCGCATTTTATATCTCTAGGTGAGTTTAATAATTAACTTTTTGAATTGTTTGTCAACTTTTGGGCTTTGCCGATCGCCGGTGGCTACTCCTAAAGACATATTGACAAAATTAAATGCTCGTGCAAGCTTATGTTAAATTGGCTTAAAAAGTCAAGCCTAATCCAGCACTGGGCGATCAAACCAAGCGTGTGGCTGGAGCGGAGGAACCAATTTTCGGGGCGAATCTCTACAGAATTAAAAAGCAAAGTTAAAAAGTGCCAAATTTGAGTGTAGTTTTTGATTTTGAAATCTCAGGAGAAGGACATCTCTCAGTCCTAGCCCGTCAGCTAACTTCGCAGGCATTGAGAAGAGACTGAAAAGTCAAATTTCTGAAAAAGATAGTTTGGCTTCGTCAGTGTCTCAGGTTGGTATTGTTCAAGATTTTTGTACCTGCCCCGACTCTGAAGGAGATTGAAATGTTCGTACAGCTTAATTTATCTGCGATCGCACTTGCAGGAAT
>JACJNV010000171.1 GCA_014695175.1 Microcoleus sp. FACHB-DQ6
GAAACTGCGATCGACATTGAAATGGCTGTAGAATCCGGCAAGGGAGAAGAAGCGGAAATGTACAGCCGCTCTCCGGCGCTGCAACAAGTGCGCGAGCAAATGGTATCGGAAACTGTCGATCCGGCTGATGCTGTGCTGCGCGATCGAGTAGTCTCGGAATTAATCGCCTATCTGGAATCGCAAAATCAGCCAGAATGCGTGAATTACTTAACTTTAAAACTGCAAGACCTTTCGGCTTCGGAAATTGACCGCGCGCTCGGTTTGTCTTCCCGCCAGCGCGACTACTTGCAACAACGTTTCAAGTACCACGTCGAAAAATTTGCCCGCACTCAAAATTGGAAACTCGTCCACGAATGGCTGGGTGCTGATGTCGATCAAAAGCTGGGAATGACTTCGGACAAATGGGAAGCATTTCGCGCTCAACTGTCGCCTGAAATGCAGCAACTGTTACAAATGAAGCGGAATCAAGAAAGCGACAAGGCGATCGCCACCGCCCTCAAATGCACTCCCAAACAAGTCCAAAAACGCTGGGCCCAACTGTTGGAGCTGGCTAGCCAGACTCGCAACAGCAGCCAAGCTTAATTGGTGCTCCAATATGAATGCAACTGTTTTCTTGAGACTGGAAAATGCGATCGGGTGCGGCACCTGCACAGGAATGCCCGCCCCGGCGTCCACTCTCAAATCAACAAGGGCTGCTACTAACTTATCGCCGCTTTTTGGCATATTCAATTTATTAAAACAACATTACTTTTTTTAATATCTTTCGTTCCCTGGTTATGCCGGGGAATTTGTTTTTATTAGTCATTATTACTTTTTTTAATATCTTTCGTTCCCGGGTTAGGCCGGGGAATTTGTTTTTATTAGTCATTAGTCCTCAGTTATGGGAAATTGCTTGCTGAAGAGGAGGCATTGCATATATTCATAATGATATTTAGGGCTCGCGGTCGAAGGGCATAACACCGGAGTCCAGACATTATCTGGCGCGGGTTACACCGCAAGACCTTATGTTATTATTCCAAGTTTAAAGAGATGTTCAACTTTCGATTCGTTTGTGGCTTTTTTAGCTCAAACAGAAAAAGCCGAATTCTTTTCTTGTTTTTCCTTGAGGATTATGAATATATGCCATGCCCACATAACTCTTGTTTTAAAGTAATAAATTGGTCTAGGAAATGTTTTATATCGGTTAATTTAACGTATTAAAGTATAACTTATAATTTTTTTTGATAAAAACAGTTAAAAACCGATTGTAAAAGTTGACGGTGCGGAAGGCGAATAAAAATGATAATTCATCTATCCAAAGACATAAAAAAATCCAAATAAATATACTCATCTTACTATTCTGTTTCATTTTATACTTCATAAGAAGGAAGCATCAAATTTGAGTTATATCTAAAATGGGGGCATAAGTTGATGTAGATAGAAAGGGAAGGATTCCTATGTTACTTTACAAAATTGAAGATTTTAATCCCAACTACCGCGAAGCGGCTTTTAATGGCGAAGATATCAAAGGTCTGGATATCTATGCTGGAAATACAGATGAAAAGATTGGCTCCATCGATACCGCGCTAGTTGATGAGACAGGACGTTTCCGATATTTTGTTGTTGACACGGGTTTCTGGATCTTTGGCAAGAAGGTATTAGTTCCAGTTGCTCTTTGTCGAGTGGATGTTGATGCAGAACGCATCTACGCGACGGGTTTGAGGAGTAAAGACCAAGCAGAAAGACTACCCAGGTATGAGGATGAGATGGTGGTTGATTACGATTATGAAGAACAAGTGCGGGGTGTTTATCGTACTCTACCTGTAGAAGCGTCTGCACCTGTAGAAGCATCATTGCCTTTAGAGGCATCTGCACCACTTTCTATGCCGCGTTCTGTCTCTAACCAAGCTAGGGCTGCTGGTTATGACCGCAACACCTACGCTTACGAACAAGAGCCTCAATTGTATCAGATGAACGAGCGCGAGCATCACAAATTCCGACTCTACGAAGAACGACTGGTTGCAGAGAAAAGCCGTCACAAAGCTGGCGAGGTAGCAATTAGCAAGCGAGTTGAAACCGAAACGGCACGAGTTTCAATTCCCACAGAAAAAGAGCGAGTTGTAATTGAGAGTATAACTCCCGAAAATGCAGGTGCGCCAGTAACTCGGGATACTCCCTTCCAGCAGGAAAGAGTGATGCGTATGGAAGTTTACGAAGAGACTGCCGACCTCAAAAAAGAAGCTTTTGTGCGCGAAGAAGTTAACATCAGGAAAGAAGTTGAAACGGAGATTGTTGAGGCAACGGAAACGCTACGTCGTGAAGAGTTGGATGTGAAGACGGAAGGGCGTTAGAGTGCGAATGAATTGAACAAGGTTTTGTAGTTGCGCTGTCTTCGCCCACATATGCGTTGAAGCGCAAATACGAACCTACAAAATTACTACAGTTACAAAAAAAGAGGAGCTTTATAATGTCTAATTGCTGGCGTTTGGCGTTAATTAAGTACAGCATTTTTAGCTTTGTCGTTTAGCATCTATGCGACCAGTTTTTTAGTAAAATCTGAGCCAGTGGCAGCTCAACAAGCTCAGCAGACATTTCATGTCGTTCTTGCCTTCAAAGATGCTGGCATCGGCTTGCCCGATCGTGATGTGCGAATGCTGATACCGCGCCATCCCGATAAGTGGCGAACCGCATTGGGTTTGGGAGAGAGCGATCGCACTCAGGATTCTGACAATCCTAGTCGGTAAGTCATATCGATTCCAGTTGCACCGTCGGTGATAGTTGACTGTTGACTATGAGTCAAAAAACTGAAAATAGCGCCAATTATTTGTTGGCAGCTTGATTCGACTTTACGCCCGACGATGAAGCGCGGATTTGATATCATTCCGGCGCTGCCGGAATGATATCAGTAGCATCATAATTACGAATCAACTTGTTGTCAGCCCTGGCACTACTTTTTCGCCAAACACCTCAATAAACTGCTCTTGTTCTCGGTTGACGTTGTGCAAAATTAGTTGATCGAACCCCAATTCAATATCTTTTTGCAACCACTCAATATGCTGCTCTTGGTCTGCCGAGATGCGGACGTGTTGATATAACTCCTCTGGTTGCACAAACTCCCCGGCGGCATCAAATTGATCGGGTGTTATCAGTTCTGTCAACATTTTGCTTTTGAAGATGTTACTGCGCCATTGATCGTGAGCGCCTTGTAGTGCTTTCTCTGCATTACTGTCATAGGAAAGCTGCACTTTCAAAATCATTGGTTTCCCTTCTCCGCCACCGCGACGAAACGCATCAACGACTTTTTTTAACTTTTCAGGTGGGCGAGAAGTAGTAATTAATCCATCAGCCCAACTGCCCAACCATTCTGCGGTTTCTGGGGTAACTGCCGCGCCGATAATTAATGGGAGAATTTCCGGGCGGGTATAGAGTTTTGCATCTTCTACGCACACTAAACCGCGATGGGTGACGGTTTCTCCTGCCCAAAGGGCGCGGATAATATCGACACATTCTTTGAGGCGCGCGTTGCGATCGCTCTTAGTAGGCCACTTATCCCCAGTAATATGTTCGTTCAACGCTTGACCGCTGCCAACCGTGAGCCAAAAACGATTTGGAAACATTTCTGCCAACGTTGCCGCAGCTTGGGCAATAATAGCCGGATGATACCGCTGTCCGGGAGCACAAACAACCCGATAGGAAAGCCTCGGCGTTGCTTGCATTGCTGCACCCAACCAAGACCAAGCAAAACCGCTTTGTCCTTGCGCTTCACTCCAAGGATGAAAGTGATCGGAAGAAAGGGCATGGGTAAAGCCAGCTTGTTCTGCCATTTGGACATATTTCAGCAGTTCGCTGGGTTTAAACTGTTCGTGGGAAGCGTGATAACCAATTTGTGCCATAAGTTTTTAGGAGTTTTGAGTTGAGTAGGGGCGGTGCCCCCGTGCCCGCCCTGAGTTTTGAGTTAAAATCTCCAGATTTAAAAGCAGGTGATTTAATCAGGACGCCTTGTAAAAATTTTGAGCTTTGAGTTAGATAAGTTCTTAATTCAAAAAAATTGTTGTACTCAAAACTCTCTCTATAACGGGCAAGCTTATGAGCGCAAAATTTTCCGATAGCGAGCTTGAATTACCGAGTAGATGCCATAGGCAATTAAACCCAAAGGTACTAGGCCCAAAATCACTGGACTAAAAGGCTGTTGTCCCAGAATTGCCAACACCTCGCCCAATCCCTTCGTTTGACTGGCATCTGATAGCTTGGCTGCTTGAATTAAGAAAAGACCGATTATAACGAAAACAATCCCACGGGCAGCAATGCCAAATCGACCCAACCGTGTCGCCCAAGCTTGCTCGGTTTGGCTCATTTCATCTAGCTTGAAATGACGGCGAAATTTGGCTTTATATGCTTCGTAGAAATAAGAAAAACCTACACCAATAACAATTGCTCCCGCCAATCCTACCAGCCATTGTCCAAACGGTTGCGCTAAAACTTGGGCTGTCAAATCTTCGGTTGAATCGCTCTTACTAGCGGCCGAACCCATTATCAGTTTTACAGCCGTTAAAGCCAAACCTGCGTAAGCTAAAGCACTTAAGGCGTAGCCAATGCGTTGGGCAATTCGCTTGGCATCCATTTTCTGTCCTTGGTGTTCTGGGTCTAGAATTGTCTGAACGATACGCCAAAGGGCATAACCAATAATGCCAATCGTTACAAGAAATAGCAGAATTTTACCGAACGGTTGGTTAACAATTTCTGATAATGCACCGCTAGTATTGGTTGTCCTGCCGCCCATACTAAAGGCTGCTTGTGCTGCTAGAAAACCGACAATAAAGTAAACTAAGCCTTTGGAAGCATATCCCAATCTTGCCAGTCGCTCAAACCAGGGATGAGAAGCTGCCTGTCCAATTGAGTCTTTAATGCTGTCGGTGGGTGAGTTGTCCCGTTTCATATTTTTTATACTTTAGTTGTTAACGACTACTGGCATACGCCTATGGTAAATTCCGTTCCCGTTAACTGAGTTTTTAACAAATAATTTATGTTATTATATATAACTTTAAATATTAGCTTGTTTAGATCTCTTTTTCATCAGTCTTGAGCGGGATTTTTCATCGGTTGATTGATAGATAGATTTCACATTTATTACCCTTGACAAATCTAGCTTTATGGGCTATGACACAGCTTCCCTGATGGAGCAGTCTGCCAGCAGTATAGTAGATCCTTGATTAAAAGTTCTTTTACCAAAGTTTTAATAACAATTAGAATTGGCGGCGTTAAAAATCCTCCCCAAAAAACCAATAAAAATCTAAATACTGTCTTGAGTGCTAAGGTGTAATTGGAAAGCCAATATACCTGCTTCTTCATAAGAATAGGGGTGACAAAACAGCCTGCTCCAATTTGTGGGATTAGGAAATATAGCAACAGCACCTCGCCTGCTTTCCAAGGCGAAGCTAATAAAAGCAGCCGTGCTGAAATTACGCTTAAAAACTCGCCGTTATAGGGAATAAAAGCGAAGATCAATGCCACAATTCCGTCAACAAAAAGCAGTGTCACTTGCAAAGCAAAGAAACCAATAATACTCGTAAGATAGCAAGCCTAAATCATTTGTGAATTTCTTACTCCCTCCCCTTACTAAGGGGAGGGTTGGGGTGGGGTAAAAGATTTAGGGCTCCTGCAAGGATTGCTATAGCAATAAAACTCATGCTTTATGCAATGCCTACCAACCAACCCATTAAACCCTTTTCAAATTTTGAAATAATTGCATCGGCTCGCTGACGGTAAAAAGCTGGAAAAAGGCTGATACTTCCGTGGCGGTATGGCATCGGATTTACCAGGAGTAGGGTCAAAAATATAATTAATAAGCTATGGATAATCAGGCTTAGATAGTGGGAATACAACAGATAAAGAGGCGAATTGGTTCACATAAAAATCGTTTAAATTTGTTCGGTTAAATCGTCAATACTGGGAAGGCGAGCAAAAATTTTTCCGGGTAATCTTGCTTGCAACGAATAGAGCCCAACTCGCATATGAATAGTTGGGAATCTGGAATAGCTGCCTTAACTAGGTTATGGACGTTGCAAGAATGGATGCGCCCCTGTGCGGCAGTTGGGAATCAAACATCTATCGCCGATACTCCGATCGCTCGCACTTAACTCAAAGCATTATCATAAATTTTTCCTCAATCATCTTCCATCAGGTGGATATTTTATTATGGCATCAGACAGATGGCAAGGTTGGGCTAGTTAGATTAAATAGAGATAGAAACAAGATTTTGAAATGGTGAACAAAGACAATAGACGTTTTGCCTAAGTCGATTTTTAAGACTCTAAATTCCCATTGTCGCAAGAAGTTGATTGTTCAGAACCGGGAGGATTTTAGGAAAATTAAATCAACCACAATGGCAGTGCCTGTGTTGAGTTCAACCTTTGATTTACCGGAAATTGCCGAATTCGGTTCCCAAACATCCGGCATCCTGTCCTGCCCTTAACTGACTTTTCAGGAAAACTCTAATAGCTAACCACAAGGCGATCGCTTGCGACAGGAAGACAAGCAGAACCTATTTCTTACGTCGTTTGCTTTGACGCTCAATTCAGCAATAAGGTGTATATAATGAATCAACTGAATCAACCAGAATCCCTGTCGCAACCGCTGACCCAAACAGAATTTGTCGCAACTTTTCGCTTGTTTAGTAGATTTAGCTTCTGGATACAGTTATTCTTGGGTGCTGTTTCCGGCATTGTTTTATTGTTTGCTATGTTGGGTCGCAACATGAGCGATCAAACCAATAATAATGCAGGTATTGGGTTCGGCATATTTTTAGCGGTAGTTGGTCTGTTATTGCTGTGCTTTAGAATTTTTTGGGATTTTCGCTATAGGCTTTTAGGGCGACTTTTGCACGCCGAAAATTCCCAGGTATATCCCAGCAAAGAACATATTACTCACACCTTACGGATTGGATTAGTTTCTAGTTTGGTGGGGGTATTAATCGCGTTTGTTGCTTCTGAAGAAACAGTTGCTGTAGTCCTAGCAAAAACTCTTAGTCAGCCGCAAGCGATGGCAGCTTATGCGCCCGAAAATGTGATTCGTTCCCTAGATATTTTTGTGACGATGGCCAACGTCAATCTGATTGGCGCTCACTTTTTTGGAGCTGTTACTTCTCTTGGGTTACTCAATTGGGTAGAAGAGTAGTTGGCAAAATTAGCGATCGCTAAAGGCAAACACAACTCCTCTGCCGTCAGGACTTACAAGCGCTGGCCGATTTAACTAAGGTTTTTGGTTTTGCACTGTCTTGGTGAAAGAGAGCGAAGGCAGTGCAGCTACAAGCTAAACAACTTGGCTGTTTGGATGAACATCTAATCAGTAATTGGTAGCGATCGATCTTGCTAATGGTAGTCAGCTCGATCTACCGTTTTTTTATTTAAAAAACGTAATCAATTTATTATTTGGATAGATATTTCATCTACCTTTAGATGGATAAATATATTTTTAATTGGGACAACAGGACTTAGACTCATATTCCGAAAGATGAGCTATAACCGTGGTATTCAGCTTCCTAAATAACCCTGTGACCGGGTTTCGGAACAAAGCCATGTTACACAGTTTCTCTATTAATAAATTTACTGCAATGAAAGACCTCTGGTATAAAAACGCAATTGTCTACTCCCTCGATGTTGAAACCTTCATGGACTCTGACGGCGATGGTGTCGGCGACTTTCAGGGACTTATCAACCGCCTAGACTATTTATCCGCGCTAGGAATTACTTGTTTGTGGTTGCTGCCGTTTTATCCTTCCCCTAACCGGGACAATGGTTACGACGTGATGGATTACTACAACATCGATCCGAGACTCGGAACCCTGGGAGATTTTGTCGAGTTCATGCACCAAGCAAGGGAACGAGGAATTCGGGTGCTGATCGATCTGGTAGTAAATCATACGTCCAATCAGCATCCTTGGTTTGTTGCAGCCAAAAGCGATAAAAACTCCAAGTATCGCAATTACTACGTGTGGTCAGAAAATCCACCCAAAACTGATCCAGAATTGCTGGTGTTTCCCGATGCCGAGGACAGTATTTGGGAGTACGACGAACAAGCAAACGCTTACTATTTGCATCACTTCTATAAAGAACAGCCAGATTTGAATATTGCCAATGCGGCGGTACGAGAAGAAATCTGCAAAATTATGGGTTTCTGGCTAGAACTGGGCGTGTCTGGATTTCGCATTGATGCTGTTCCCTTTTTAATTAAAGGAATTGGCATCGAAGGTGCAGACCCCGAAAACCTGCGAGGTTTCTTGGAAGAAATGAGAGAGTTTGTGTCATCGCGTCGGGGTGATGCAGTGTTGCTGGCAGAAGCAAATGTCGATCGCGATCAAATTTCTATCTACTTTGCTAAGGGCGACAGAATGCACATCCTGTTCAACTTTTTGCTGAACCAGCATCTGTTTTTGGCCCTGGCGCGTCAAGAATCCACAGCGCTGCGCGATGGACTAAAAACCTTACCGGATATTCCTCCTATTTGTCAGTGGCTTAATTTTGTGCGCCACCATGATGAACTGACGCTAGACCGCATTACTTCATCGGAACGAGAGGAAATTTTTGCAGCATTTGCCCCTGAGAAAACTATGCAAATTTTCGGGCGCGGGATTCGTCGTCGCTTACCACCGATGATGGGAGGTGACCGCCGCCGGATTGAACTGGTCTACAGCTTGCTTTTCACCCTGCCTGGTACACCCATGCTGCGCTATGGCGAAGAAATTGGCATGGGCGACGATCTTTCGCTGGAAGGTCGAGGCAGCGTCCGCACGGTGATGCAATGGTCAGATGCAGCAAATGGTGGCTTCTCGACGGCTGCAACTGATGCCCTTGCCAGACCTGCGATCGCCAAGGGAGAATACGGTTACAAACAAGTCAATGTCGTCGCAGCGCAGCGCGATCCTGCCTCATTAATTAACTGGATGGAACGTGCAATCAGCATCCGCAAGCAATGTCCTGAGTTGGGTAGGGGCAAGTGGCACATTCTGGAAACCGACTCTCCTTCGGTGTTAGCCCACTGCTGCGACTGGCAAGGCAGGACGGTGATTGCTGTCCACAATCTAGCCGACAAACCTTGTACCGCTACGCTGAAATCTCAGGAATACAGCCATTTGTTCGATTTATTTGGCGATCGCCTGTATGAATCTCTCGGTGCCGACTCGCCCTCTATTCCCTTAGAAGCCTACGGCTATCGCTGGTTTCGAGTCAATCGAATCCTGGGTTGAAAAAGTTAATGTTGATGGGAGTTATCAACGGTACTTCCGCCATACACATCTAGCCCTTTGATATCGTCGTCATCAAAAGCTGCTTGGCGGTAGTTGGGATTAAAATCCTCAATTTTGTAAAGTAACATTGTTGTTTCCTGTACTATCTACATCAACTTGTGCAGTTACTTTAAATAGACATCAGTTCTCATACTTCCTTGTTATGAATGATTCTGCAAATTGAAAATCATCAAGATAGCGAGATTTTTTTATAGTTTTCTATCTTTAGGTGGATGAATTTAGCTTTTCTGTACTGAATGTGAGAAATTTATCTAATCATTCGTAGGTTGGGTGGAGCCAACCTACAACCTTTCTGCCACCAACTATCACAAGGATTTAGTAGGATTTATTATCACCTTAACTACAGGATCTCCTACAAAATTAAGGGCATCTCTAAACTAGCTGCTGGTTTTTTTTTTAAAGGAGATTTCGATTTTATGAGCGAAATTACTACTTTTGATATTTAAAATTTTCAACTTAAAAATATTATGTCCATCGGTAGATATTCTGGTAATGATGATTAAGTAAAATTAAATTACCCTCAAGGAAAAAGTCACAACGTAACGCAGGGGTTAATCTTTTATGACTTATCCAGATCGGTCGGGCAGTCAACTCACTGAGCCTACCATCGTCAATCCGCTGGTGGATTACCAGGATCGAGTGAGGTGGGGGCCAATTTTGGCAGGAATTGCGATCGCTCTGGGAACTCAACTGGGTTTAAGCGCTTTGGCAATCGCGATCGGATTAAGCGCGGGTGCAACAGGGGCGGATGCACGTTCCCTTGGTTTTGGGGTCGTAATTTTGTCGATTATCAGTTTGCTGATTTCCCTATTTTTAGGCGGTTGGGTGATGGCTCAAAGCTGCGGCCCGATGACCAAGAAAACAGCACTTTTGAATGCAGCAATTCTGTGGGGAACTACCTTAGCACTTAGTTCTTGGTTATTAGCAAGCGGGATATCGGGTGCTGTTGGCGCTGCCGCTGCTAATGCTGGAGAAATTGCCAATCAAGTACAACAACAGGACGGCGTTAATATACCGAATCAAGCGCCGAATGTAGACTCAAATCAAGTTCGCGATATCGGTGGTAATACAGCTAAAGCTGCTTGGTCATTTCTACTTGGCTCTTTGCTGGGTTTGGCAGGGGCAATGATTGGTGCTGCTGTTGGCGCTCGCAAACCTCGCGTTTATGCTTGATTAGCGATGATAAAACCAGAAAAGTCAACAAGCACAGCAGCGAGTCGAATTATTTTATACCCTTGGGATGGTGATTCATTCTTTCTTGGAGAAGATGAACGAGCTAAAAACCTTTTCTAAGGTTTTGGCATAGAGATTTAAAAGGAGATAAAGCGATGCAAGAGCAGAGGATATGGCAAAAATATACAAGGTTAACAAGTTCGATATTGTTAACGGCAACGGTTTTAGTTGCTCCCTCGTTCGCCACTGATACAAATAAAACACAGATTCAAGGTGAATATTTGCTAGCGCAAGTACCGGATAGCTGTCGCCAGGTTATTGCGAGGAATGGTCTTAAGGTTCGGCGACAACCGACGGCTAACAGCGAAGTGATTGGCATCATCGATTCCGCGCGAAATGTGACGATTCAAAGTCTTGGTGAGAATGGACGAAGAGTGACGATTGAAAGTTTAGGAAGGGATGGTTGGGTGCCGATTACAGTGCTGCTGAGAGGCTACGTCCAAACTCAAAACCTGGCGTATTGTAGTTAATTAAAAAAACAGTCATGGATCACCAATCAAAGCCAAAAAAAGAAACTAATTCACAGCAAAAGTCTGGTTTGTTAAATTTCATTGCCGAGGCAACAGAATCTGCACTGAATACAGGCAAAGCGGTTGTTGACACAGCAGTTGATTGGGGGGAAGCTGCTGCTAAACAAACTTATCGATTGATTGGACAAGCGACGCAAGGAACCGGAGATGCGGTAACTTATGTTGGCAATCTTCCCTTTGTTAAACAAGTCGCAGGGGTACTCAGGCTTGATTGGTTAGTTGGGGTCAGCGATCGCATCGACTTAGCCAAAGCCGAAGCTCAAGTCAAGGAACTCCAACAAAAGTATCCCAATGAAGATCCCAGCGAAATTGCCCATCGCATTATGGTGGAAAAAGCGATCCACGCCGGTGGTGTCGGATTTGCTAGCAGCATTTTACCCGGTGTAGCGGCTGCACTGCTGGCGATCGATTTAGCCGCGACTACTGCAATTCAAACCGAAATGGTTTATGAAATTGCCGCCGCTTATGGGATGGATTTGCAACAGCCAGCCCGAAAAGGCGAGGTTTTGGCAATTTTTGGGTTAGCGCTAGGCGGTAGCAACGCAATGAAAGCTGGTTTGGGCTTTTTACGCAACGTACCGCTGGCTGGCGCGATGATTGGTGCGAGTACGAATGCTACGATGCTGTACGCGCTGGGATATGCGGCTCGCCAGTTTTACGAAGCCAAAGTGAGGGAAGAGACTGAAGAACCTGGAACCGAAACGCTGCAAGCGATCCAGCAACAAAGCGAGAAATATCTCGATGTTGCGATCGCGCAGCAAGCAGGGATGGATCAAATTATGGTTCACATGATTTTGGCAAGTTATCCCAACAAAAACTGGGAAGATATTCTGCCAGAATTGAAGGCATTGCAATTAAATGCCGATTCTCTCAAAAGGATTGCTGCTAACATCAAGTCCCCCAAACCATTGGGTGCATTGTTAGAGCAACTTAACCCCGACTTTGCAGTACCGCTATTAGCTCAATGCCGTCGCATTGCCGAAAGTAAGGGAGAGGTTTCCGAAGCAGAACAGAAGGTGCTGGATGCGATCGCACAAAAACTCAACGGTCAAGATGTGGCTTCGATATCCACTTGAAAAAAATTGTTGGTGCGTTAGCTTTCTGCGTAACGCACAATCCCCAATATTTACTGTGGCTGTGTAAGCCCTAAATTAGGCTCACGTTACAGTAATCTACAGCCTTAAGATAGAGTTTGACATGGCTAATTTTAATACTATCAATAACAACTGATGCAAGAGGAAGTTTTATGACAGCAGAAATATCCGGAGTCTGGGACAAGATTGAGAGCATGATCAATGACTTCATTGTCCTGCTGCCTAATATGATACTAGCGTTAATTGTTTTTGCAATCTTTTTCTTTGTTGGCCGGTCAATTAAGAGAGCGGTCAGGCAGGTTACCCGCAACCACCGCCAATCCCGGAATTTGGGACTGGTGTTGGGAAGGTTAGCGCAGGGTATTACTGTTCTGGTTGGTCTGTTTATTGCCTTGTCGATTGTAATTCCCACATTTAAAGCAGGCGATTTGGTGCAACTGCTGGGAATTAGCGGGGTAGCGATTGGTTTTGCTTTTCGCGATATCTTACAAAACTTCCTAGCTGGTATCCTAATTCTTTTGACGGAACCGTTCCAAATCGATGACCAGATTGTGTTTAAAAACTTTGAGGGAACGGTAGAAAGTATTGAAACTCGCGCTACAACAATCCGAACCTATGATGGTCGCCGGATTGTAATTCCCAATGCCGAATTGTTCACCAATTCTGTTATGGTGAATACCGCCTTTGATAAACGCCGGATGCAATACGACGTTGGTATCGGCTACGGCGATGATATTCACCGAGCCAAGCAGTTAATGATGGAAGCCATGCACAGTGTGGATGAGGTTTTGAAGGACCCTGCTCCTGACGTGCTGCTGATGGAACTTGCAGGAAGTACCGTCAATATCCGCGCTCGATGGTGGATTGCTCCGCCGCGACGAATGGACGATCTGCGATCGCGGGACAAGGTACTTTCTGCGATTAAGGAAAAGCTGACTGCCAACGGCATCGACTTGCCCTTTCCTACGCAGCAAATTTTGTTTCACGACCAAACCGAAGAGACTGATGGCGATCGCAAACGTCAACGAGAAGGATGGCCCGTTGGTAGTGGCGAAGTTCCTAAACCCCGCAGCATCAGCGGTTCTCTGCAAAAACTAATTGAACTGCGATCGCAACCTGACGGCAACGGACAATCTTAACCCCACCCCAACGCATGAAAAATGTCAAGTTAAGCAAACTTTGGGACTCGCTGCACTCTAGCTACTGGTTTATCCCAACGTTGATGGCGGTGGGGTCGATGATTTTAGCGATCGCAATGCTGACAATTGACCGCACGGGTAATACACCAAACTGGAGGTGGATTTACACGGGTGGAGCCGATGGTGCGCGAGCGGTTCTTTCATCGGTTGCCGGTTCAATGGTCAGCGTTGTTGCTACAGCTTTTTCCATTACTATTGTGGCGCTTCAGTTGGCGAGTTCAAATTTTGGTCCCCGATTGCTGCGTAATTTTATGCAGGATACGGGCAATCAAATCGTGCTTGGCACTTTCATTGCCACGTTTATTTACTGTTTACTCGTACTGCGAACCATTCATACAGGAGGAGAAGGATACAGTCTCTTTGTACCCCAACTTTCGGTTACTGTTGGTACCGGATTGGCAATTGT
>JACJNV010000172.1 GCA_014695175.1 Microcoleus sp. FACHB-DQ6
TGCCAAAGCACCTTCAGCGTGCAGCGTCACGGGTTTACAGTTAATGTAATAAGAACTTTTCTGCCCCGAAGACAGCACAAAATCGCCTTCGCGATAGGCAAACTCGCACAGCAAATCTAGAAGTCGATCGCGCAACACCTTTAAATCCGCAGCATCCATAACTCACACCTTGTAAAAAACACAAATAATCCGTCGATAATCAGTTTATATTGGAATCGGAATTAATTAAGGAGGCCCAAATATATGAGTCAAAAGTTAAAAAGCCTGAGCGGCGCGTTGATTCTCGCTGTCGCCTCTGTCGCAATGGCATCCGTCAAACCAGCTCAAGCACAAACAGAGCGATTTCACCCGATTGCCGACGACTTCAACCGACAATTTTTTCAAGCTTCAGGAGACTTTTTCCACAACGTCAGCTTGCAAGGTTACTTTGGCGACTATTTAGGCATCGGTTCCCCCAGCGGCGTCGTTGCCTTTCCCGAAAAAGAAATTGAGCGGGATGCCAGTCGCGTCAACGGCTTCTACCGACGAGTAATGCAGCGGCAAGTTTCCAGCGATCCGATTCTCCGGGTCCCAGATGCAGTTAATCCTTTCGATGCCTCAGTCATGGCACTGCCTGCAGCTTGCCAGCTAGGACCTCAACCAAGCGGCTGTTTCCCTACTCCCGCCGGACTCCAAGATCAGTTTACGCTTCCAACACAGCAGGAAGGTTCACCGACCGATCCAGGGCCCGTTAGAGGACTTTATCAAGTATCGCCCGCTCGCAAGAATTAGTCGATCGACAGTTGCGAGTTTTGAACCGAGGCGGGTTTACTCTCATCTCGGATTTGTATTAGAGAGAAACCCTCAACCCGCCCCAAACACTCATGTTTTGGCAATCCTTTCGGTAAACGCGCAACTGACTTTTTTTAACTATCGCGGTTATTTTATTGGACTAAATATTATCCAATATTTATGAAACCATGCTGCCGTCAGGCATGATTGTTCCTTTTAAAATAGCTTCGCCCAGATTAGCTCCCGCCAATTTCGCTCCCCTGAGATTTGCCCCGGTCAAATTAGCCCCTCTCAAATCAGCTTTGCCGAGGTTGGCCCACCGTAAATCGGCAGCGCTCAACTCCGCAAAACTGAGATTGGCTCTGAAAAGATATGCTCCAGTGAAGTGAGCTTCCCCGAGGTGAGCTTTAGAGAAATTGGCTGCATAACAATGTGCTTCCATCAATTCGGCTTGAGTGAGATTGGCTTGACTGAGATTAGCAGAATTGAGGTTCGCCCCCATCGCATTAGCTCGAAACATCACCGCACCGATTAAATTCGCATCACCCAAATCGGTTTGTTGGAGATTAGCAGCGGTGAGGTCAGCCCCAATTAAATTAGCACTGGTCAAATCAGCTCCCCTGAGGTCGGCCGCTCGGAGGTTGGTTCCAGTTAAATTAGCTTTAATTAAATTAGTTTCGAGCAGTTGCGCTCCGGCAAGATTTGCTAAACTAAAATTAGATTCGGCGAGGTTTGCCGAAATTAATTTAGCCTTAAACAAATCTGTTTTAAAAAGGTTCGATCCCCAAAGATGCGCGCCTCTGAGATTTGCTTCGGCGAGGTTAGCTTCGCTGAGATCCGGTTCTATATTGGGGTTGAGACTTCTCCATTCAATCCAAGTAACTGCACCTTTTTTTAACAGCGCTAAATGCTGTGTGTTTGCCATAATTGCATCTCCTTTAACGGCTATTCCTTGCGACCAACAATTGCTGGATTTTCTCGACCCGTCACGTTTTCCACAGCCGCAATTGCTGCCTGGGAACCTGCTATAATATCTCGTTCTGCGCCGCCGAGGTAAAGCCGTCCGAAACTGCCTACAGCCTGAACCTCTAAGATGTTAATAGATGCGCCTTTTTCTGCTTCATTGGCCGCCAGCGCTGCATAAGCAGCCGGCTCTACTTCTAAGACGTAAAGCGTTTGTCCCGCCAGCAGCAACTGTCCGCGGCGGGTGCGGTTGATTAATTGTGTTTGGTGGGGGTCAATGTTGCGAATAATTTGACTGGAAATCACGCGCGGTTTGATACCTTCTTCTCTGCGGAGTCCGATGAATTCTAGAATTGCTTTGCCTGCGGCCCGCGTTTCCCCCTGCTGACTCGAGTGTACTTCCAGAAGTCCGTACAAGCGTTCGACTATCTGCACTCCCGGGCGCACGGAGGCAGATTTGAGGGCGACATCGGTAATTCGGTTAATTTCGATACCGGGCGAAATTTCTATCCACAGCGACGCATCCCCTGGCAGCGGCAAGAATCCGGCAGCGACTGTGCCGATGTATGCTGCGTGCTGTGGCTGCAAGTTGTCTAGAAATACGTAGCTGCGTAACTCTATTCCCAAAAGTTTTGATCTCCGTCGATCGATTTCCAGCACTTGTCTGTGCAATATCTGAGTTTACCTTTTTTTGTCCACCACACCTTGTCTATTGTCGGCACTGCCGCACTGCCTCACAACCGAGTGAGGTGGCAGACGCGCGATTTCTAGTGCCGGAGTGCCTCCGCGAGCAATCTTTAATTTTGTGCGCCTGCTAAAAATTTGATATCAATCTGTAGTTATAGGTGGAACATAAAAATCTTTACTGCTAGAGGTGGATTTAACTTTAAAAGCTACCCGATATAGTTTTGATAGTTAAAGATTTTAGCCAACAGAGAGCAGTTGAATTATGAAACGTTCTGATTTATCCAAAGCAATTGGTGCAGGTATTATAGCTGCTGGTTTAGCCTTAGCACCAGCTCATCTCCCTGCTTCAGCTCAGACAGATACAACTGGTGGCACTACTTCCGGTACAAACAGCACTACAACCACCACCACTCCTCGCTCCGATGTCTACAATGCTGAAACCGATCGCGATTTTGATTGGGGCTGGTTGGGACTGCTAGGCTTGTCTGGTTTGTTGGGTTTGATTCCCCGCAAACGCGAAGAAAATGTCCGCTCTACCACTACAACGAGCGATCGCGAACCCGCTGTGCGTAGTGACTACCGCTAAGAATTGAGTCTTAGTGCTGTCGGTCTTATGCAGGGACAGGATGTTTGAACCTGTCCGCCGATCGATATAGTTTTGATAGTTAAAGATTTTAGCCAACACAGAGGAGCTCAATTATGAAACGTTCTGATTTATCCAAAGCAATCGGTGCAGGTATTATAGCTGCTGGTTTAGCCCTAGCACCTGCTCATCTCCCTGCTTCAGCTCAGACAGATACAACTGGCGGTACAACTTCGGGTACTAACAGCACAACAACCACCACCACTCCTCGCTCGGATGTCTCCAATGCTGAGACCGATCGCGATTTTGATTGGGGATGGTTGGGATTGCTAGGCTTGTCTGGTTTGTTGGGTTTGATTCCCCGCAAACGCGAAGAAAATGTCCGCTATACAACTACAACGAGCGATCGCGAGCCTGCGGCGCGCAGTGACTACCGCTAAGAATTGAGTCTTAGTGCTGTGGGCATTATGCAGGGACAGGATGTTTTAACCTGTCCGACGATCGCCAATAATCATCAAAAAACCTCCATCCGTGAGGTTTTTTTGTTTGAGATGATGCGCGAGCGAACCAGGATTAAATTGGTTACCTCTGACCTATTGCACCATTTTCAGGAACAGGCTTTCCGCCCGCTTCCACAAAGAGTGAATTTTCTTGCGGGCCGTTGCTCCTAGCCACTCAATAAAATCATTATTGACAATGGTGCAATATTTCAGATATAACCGGACTTGAAATTATTAACTTTTTCCTTTCTTATTCCCTTCTTCCTTCGCGTTCTTTGCGTCTTCGCGGTTCATTAAATAAAGACTTTTCAGACACAAAAAGACCTTAAAAAATATTTTCGCCAGAACGATCGAGTACCTCCCAAATCGCCTGCACCAACCTGTCGGGGTCTAAAGGCTTACAAATGTGCCGCTGGAACCCCGCAGCCAGGGCCTGCTGATAGTCAATTTCTCCAGCATAAGCCGTGAGGGCGATCGCCGGAATCCGTCCCCCTCGGTCGGGCGCCAGAGCCCGAACCTTTCGCATCAACATATAACCGTCGGTGTCGGGCATTCCAATATCGCTCAACAGCAAATCCGGCACAGACTCAGTTAAAACCGCCAAGGCATCGGCGGCGTTAGCAACTGCTGTAACACTTGCCCCACAATCCTCAAGCAGAAAAACCACCAAATCTCGCGCATCGGCATCATCATCCACCGCTAACACCCTGATCCCGCTCAAATTGAAGGATTGGTCCGGCGACGCAGTTTCCGCAGGACTCGTCTGAGATTGGACGGGCATCAGAGGTATCCTGACGGTCAAGGTTGCACCTTTTCCTTCGCCGGGACTGTCGGATTTCACCGTGCCGCCGTGGAGTTCGACGAGATGGCGGACGATCGCCAATCCTAAACCCAATCCGCCAAACTTGCGCGTCATCGAGCTGTCAGCTTGCCGGAAGTAGTCGAATACATAGGGCAGAAAATCAGGTTCGATACCCTTTCCCGTATCAGTTACAGTAATTTGGGCCAAGGTGTCCACCCGATCGAGAACAACTTGGATTTTGCCTCCTGGCGGGGTGAACTTGACGGCATTTGACAGCAAATTCCAGACTACCTGCTGAAGTTTGCCCGCATCGCCCAACACCGGGGCGAGATGCGGTGCAAATTGAGTGCTGATTTGAATCGACTTGACTTCGGCCGCCAGACGCACCGTTTCAATAGCAGCGCCGATCACCCCAGCTAAATCCACAGGTGCAATATTCAAGCTGACCTTGCCTTGCAGAATCCCCGACACGTCGAGCAAATCTTCGATAAGCTGGGTTTGCAGTTTGGCGTTGCGCTCGATCGTCTCTAAGGCATAACGTTGCTTTTCCGGGGTCAGAACGTTCGATCGCAGCAGCTTCGTCCAGCCCATAATCGGGTTTAAGGGAGTCCGCAATTCGTGGGACAAAACAGCCAAAAATTCGTCTTTGACGCGGTTAGCCTGTTCTGCTTCTTCCCGCGCTGCCTTTTCCCCGGCTAGAAGGCGTTCCCGTTCCGCTTCTGCAACTTTGCGATCGGTAATGTCGGTGTTTGTGCCACACCAGCGCAGCACCTTGCCTCGATCGTCGCGAATCGGCACGGCGCGGGAGAGAAACCAGCGGTACGATCCGTCTTTGCCGCGCAAGGGGAAAGTATCTTCCCAGGGTTCGCCTATTTCAATGCAGCGCCTAAATTTTTCGACAACGCGATCGAGGTGTTCCGGGTCGTGCACCTGCTGCCAGCCCCAGCCCTGCATTTCCTCTAGGGTTGTGCCCGTGTAGTCAAACCAGCGCTGATTGTACCAGAAAATCCAGCCGGTGGCATCTGTCATCCAGGCCAACTGAGCGATGTTGTCAGCTAGAGCGCGGAACCGAGCCTCGCTTTCGTGCAGATCGTGCAGGGCTCGCGCGTGCAGGATCACCGTCCAGAGGCGGGCCACCACTTCTTGCATCAGCCAAACTTCCTCGGGCCGCCAGTGCCGCACCGCCCTTGATGTCACCACCAAAAGAGCCACCCAGCGCCCTTCCTGAAGGCAGGGAACATCGACTAAAGCGCGAATCGACACGGCCCCGTAGTTATCGACCAAATGCGCTGTATGGGGGTGATTAGCGATATCTGAGATGACAACTGTTTGACCTGCGATAGAGAGAGCTTTCAGTTCTGGCGTCTTAAAGTCTGAGATTTGATAGGTGCCGACGACGCTGGCAAGGTCGGACTGATGCCAGTCTTGCTGGACAATTACTAGGTCGGCTTCTACATCGATTTCGTGCCACACGCAGCGATCGACCTTTAAATATTCTCCTAAACTTTTCATCGCTTCCCACAACATTTCTGCGGGGTTGCAGCCTTGGCGCAAGCGGACTTCGAGATCTGCGAGAAACTGCTCGTTGAGTTGGGCTTGTTTGCGATCGTGAATATCGGTATTCGTGCCGATCCACTCGACAATTTCGCCGCCTGCGCCGCGAATTGGCACGGCGCGGGACAAATGCCAGCGTTCCATTTGGTCTGCTGCCCGCCGCAGGCGCAGCTCAATTTGATAAACTTCTCCAGTGATTAGACATTCTTGCCAGCGGGCCCAAGATTCTGCCACATCCGAGGGCGGGACTAGGGATTCCCAATTGTTTCTCGCTGCTTCCTCGTAAGACATTCCCAGATATTCCAACCATTTTTGTTGATTGGTAAAGCGAATTTCCCCGGCGGAGTCTACGTTCCAAATCAGGTGGGGCAGCGACTCAGCCAGGAAGCGGAAGCGGCGGTCGCTTTCTGCTAAGCTTTCTTCGGCTCGTTTGCGATCGTCAATATCAATGCCGATCCCGACCCATTGCACCACCTTTCCCCCCCTGTCTTTGACGGGCACAATTCGCGCTAGATGCCAGCGGTAGGTGCTGTCACACCTGCGTACCCGGCACTCGAATTCGTAGGCTTCCCCTGCTTCAATCGCAGGAGTGCGCGTGGCGACAACTACTGGCAGATCATCAGGATGAAATAATTGCAGCACCGGTGCAGCCAGGGGCAATTCTGGCCTCATGCCCGTGTAGCTTTGCCAGTGTTGGTTGCAAAACTCTAACCTGCCGTCAGCGGTGTTGATCCACATTAATTGCGGGACGGCATCGGCGAGGGTGCGGTAGCGATTTTCGCTTTGGCGCAGTGCTTCTTCTATTTGCCGGCGCTCGGTTTTGTCCTGCATGATTTTCAGGAAACCTTGCACTTCGCCTCCTGCGTCGCGCAGGGGCATCACCAGCCCGCTGCCCCAAAAGCGACTGCCATCTTTGCGGACGTGCCAGCGCTCGTTTACTGCCTTTCCCTGAGTCAGGGCCAGGTGCCTTTCTAGTTCCGGCTTTCCGGCTGCAGAGTCTTCTGGGGTGAAGATGATCCGTCCGTCCTGCCCGACGATTTCAGCCTCCGAATAGCCCAGCACTCTCTCCGCGCCTGCGTTCCAACTGGTAACGTGTCCGTCGATATCCTGGGTGAAGATGGCGTAGTCTTTGGCGCTGTCGAGAATCAACTGCAGGTGGGTTTCACGATCGCGCAGTGCTGTTTCTGCTTGTTTGCGCTTGGTAATGTCGCTGGTGAAGCCGACTATTTTGGTCACTTCGCCTTGCTGGTTGCGGATCAAACAGCCGCGCTCCCAAACATCGATCCAGCGCCCGTCTTGGTGCCGGACTCGGTACTCGACTTCGTAGCGATCGCCAGGAGTCAAGATTGATTCCGCCCCGGCTTGGATGCGCGCCAAATCGACGGGATGGAGGCGTTCTCTCCACCACTCTGGTGTTGCCTGTGCGTCCTCTGGACGGACACCGACGATCGAGGACAGTCCCTCGGAACGGTAAACTGAGTTCGATGCCAAATCCCACTCAAACACGATGCCGTCGATCGCCCTTGTAGCTAACTCAAAGCGGTTGTTGCTTTCTTGCAAGGCGAGTTCGGCCATTTTGCGATCGGTAATTTCCTGCACTACGATATGAATCCCGACAATCTCTCCGCCCGTGTCTTTGAGCGGCCACCAATTCTCAATCCAAGTGCGAACCACACCGGGTTGAGCCTTGGTTTCACCCGTGAGTTCAAAATTCCGCATCGGTTCTCCGGTGTCTAGAAGGTGGCGCAACAATGGTTCGGCTGCATCTGCCAAGTCGGGGATAATTTCGCGCACGGTGCGACCGATGTGCGCTTCGACGGACAAGCCGTTGATTTCTGCTAACCGCTGGTTGATCCGGAGGAACCGCAAATCTTTGTCTAAAACTGCCAAACCCACGGGAGTTGTTTGGTAAAGCGACTCTATCTCTAGAAGTTGACGGCGCACGGTTTGCTCGCTCTCTTGCAGGGCGAGTTCGGCTTTTTTGCGCTCGGTAGCATCAAATAATACTCCGATAAACCGCACTGCTTCCCCTGCGGCGTCGTAGAGATAGCGCCCGAACGCGCTCAACCAGCGGATTTCTCCGTTGTCTGCCCGGACGATCCGGTATTCGGGGGAGTAGAACGATCGGGTTTGCCGAGCTGTTTCTATTTCCTGTAGGACTTGCTTTAAGTCGTCTGGATGCACGCAGTTTTTCCACACAGCCGCGCTTGCTTCGCCGCCCGGTACCGGTTCGCAGCCCAAAATGCTGAAATGGGTCGCCGACCAAATTAGTCGATTTGTTCGCAGGTCTAAATCCCAGGTTGCCATGCCTGAGCCTTCGATGGCGATGCTCAAACGTTCTTCGCTTTGTTTCAAGGCAATTTCAGTTTGTTTGCGCTCGCTGATATCTGTCAGGGAACCTACGACCCGCAGGGGATTGCCTGACTCGTCCCAAATTGCTCGCCCTCTGGCTAAAACCCATTTGTAGCGCCCGTCCCCACAACGGATGCGGTACTCGCAGCAGTAATGTGAGGTTTCTCGATGCAAGTGCTGCTGCCAATTGCTTTGCATTATCTCCAAATCATCGGGATGAATGTAGCTCAAAAATTGGCTGAAGTCCTTGACTTCTTCGGGCCCGCGTTCCAAAATCTCTAAACAGCGATCGCTCAGGATCTGGCAATTTGTTTGCAGGTTGCGATCCCAAATCCCGTCGTTGTTGCCCTGCAAGGCTAGCTGCCAGCGTTCTTCGCTTTCTCGCAAAGCTTCTTTGGTTTGATTGGCGCGCTCGATTTGTACGGCGGCAACGGCAAAGTCTGCTAGGGCGACCGCGATCTCCAAGTCTTCGGCATCGAATTGGCGCTCGGAATCGTGAGATACAATCCATATAGCCCCTAGCGGTTGATTTTCTGCTTGCAGTGGCACGACTAACGCTTCGGCGATCGGCAATTCTAGCTGCTGTAAGTCGGTGAAGTATTGTTCTGGAGCGAAGTAAAGTTGGGGAGTTTGGCGATCGGCCGGGGTTCCCGACAAACGCAATTTGCGGGGTGTGTTTCTATGTTCTGCTGCTTCCCACGCTCCCGCCAAGGCTTCCCAGCGAAATATTTGTTCGGAAGTTGCATTTTCTTCTAGCAAGCAGACTCCGACGCTTCCTGCGTCGCACAAATCTTTAGCGCTCGCAACCAGTGTTTTGAGCAGCCTGTGCGGTGAGGTTGCCAATTGTCTAGCCAGCATTTGCAGCGCTCGGTTTTCTGCTTTTCGATCGTGCGATCGAGGGATGCGGTGCGACAGTTCATCGGCGAGCGGAATGTCGGTTAAATTAGTTTGTGGGGTTTGCCAAGCTTCCATCAATTAGTGGTCTCTACGTCTTTCGGTCTGAGCTGGCGAGCGTGTATCAGCGCCTTCTTAAAAGCATTTGCTATAAATTGTAGCATCTAGCGAGAGACAGCATCATTTATCTACTACCTATCTGGGGAATTGCTTTTTAGTTTTCAGGCTATTTTATTGCCTTGGTTACCTTTACTCTTGTTGTCGCCACCTTATGCACAATTTTATTCCAGAAGCGCGCTTTTTTCCCTATCTAACTTGGAGAGAAATTCAGTTTATGCTGGATAAGGAAAATACGGTGATAATTCTGCCGCTAGGTGCGATCGAACAGCACGGCCCCCATTTGCCTTTAATTGTAGATGCGGCAATTAGCGCGGCGGTGACAGGCAAAGCCCTGGCAAAGTTAGAGGCAAATATTCCCGCCTATGCTTTGCCGCCTTTGTACTATGGCAAGTCGAACGAGCACTGCCATTTTCCCGGTACAATTATGCTCAGTGCTCAGACACTTTTAGCAGTAATCAGTGAAATTGCCGACAGTATTTATCAGGCTGGATTTCGGAAATTAGTGTTAATGAATGGTCACGGCGGACAGCCACAGGTGATGGAAATTGCGGCGCGCGATATTCATCAAAAATATCAGGACTTTTCAGTTTTTCCGCTGTTTGTGTGGCAGGTTCCGAATGTCGCTGCTGAATTATTAACTGCGAAAGAGTTGGAGTTTGGGATTCACGCGGGTGATGCAGAAACGAGTTTGATGTTGGCAATTTTGCCGTCGCAGGTAAACATGGAACTGGCTGTTACAGAATATCCGAAAAATTTGCCGATCGACAGTTTGCTGAGTATGGAAGGAAATTTGCCTTTTGCTTGGCTGACGCGAGAGTTGACGGAAAGCGGTGTGTTGGGCGATGCGACGGCGGCGACGAAAGAAAAGGGATCTCGTATTCTCGAATCTCTCTCTGACGGCTGGGCACAAGTTATCAAAGATGTTTACAAATTTCGACAGCCGGGAAGTTCGGCAACGAGCAATGTACGGGATGTAACGGATGTAACGGAGGTCAGGAATAGGGAAGAAGGAAGAGGGAAACAGATCGATGTGGAAATGCAGTCACAACAATAGTTGCAGCAATTAAGAACGTTCTAACTGTCTTGGCGGTTGCTATAAAAATCAAAAATACAGTCCTGGAGGCATAACCGACCTATTTATGGTGCTTAGGTTGCACCTTATGGCTATTAAGAATTAAAAATCAAAAATTGTTCTAATTTGTGTCAAAATGAGTCTAACAAATTTTTTGAGTTGGAAAACTAACGATGAGTGTAAATTCTAAATTGCAGCGCGCTTTTGAGCAAGGCCGCGCCCTGAAAATTATCAGCGGTTTAAATAATTTTGATGCCGCGAACGTTGCGGCTGTCGTCAAAGCAGCGGATCTCGGCGGTGCTTCCTTTGTCGATATTGCTGCCGATCGAGATTTGGTATTGATGGCAAAACAATTGACAAATTTGCCAATTTGTGTATCGGCTGTGGAACCGGAAAAGTTTGTGCCTGCGGTAGAAGCTGGCGCTGATTTGATTGAAATTGGCAACTTTGATGCTTTCTACGCAGTAGGCCGCCGCTTTGAAGCTGAGGAAGTTTTGCAGTTGACTCGCGAAACTCGATCGATATTTCCAAATATCACTCTTTCTGTAACAGTTCCCCACATTTTGGCACTCGACAAACAAGTGCAGTTAGCAATTGAATTAGTCAAAGCTGGGGCTAATATCATCCAAACCGAAGGTGGCACCAGCGCTCAACCAATTCACCCCGGCACATTGGGATTAATTGAAAAAGCAGCGCCTACTTTGGCTGCAGCCTTTGAAATTTCCCGCGCCGTATCCGTCCCCGTGCTCTGCGC